>NZ_MUYZ01000151.1:0-15754 GCF_003013775.1 Micromonospora sp. MH33 | reverse complement strand
TGGCAGCGTCGCGTTCCTCGGCACCGCCCGCGCCGGCCGGGCCGCCACCACCGGCCCGCTGGTCGTGGTGGTGCTGGCCGTGGCGACCGCCGCGTTCTGCGGGGTGGTGGCGGCCGGCATCGAGAACGGCCGGGACCGGGCCGCCGCCCGCGCCGTGCCCGGGGACGTCCGGGTCGACGGGGAGCGGTTCGCTCCGGACACCACGGACGCGCTCGCCGCGCTGCCCGGCGTCCGCGCCGTCACCCCGCTGCTGGTGGAGCCCGGGCAGCGCCCGTACGCCGACCAGGCCGGCCGGTTCGGCGGGATCGGCGAGACCCGGGTGGTGCTGGTCGACATCGCCCGGTTCACCGAGGTGGCCCGCCGCGCCGGTGTCCCGGTGACCGTCCCCGACCCGCTGCGCGCCACCACCGACGGGACCACCCCGCTGCCGGCGCTGGTCTCGCCGACGCTCGCCGGCGAGTTCGTGGACGCCGGGCTGGCCGACGCGGCCGGCCGGCACCCCGCCTGGCTGGACGTGCAGGGCAACCGGCTGCCGATGCGCACCACCGCCACCGTCGAGGAGTTCCCGCTGGTCGACCGGGACGTGACCCGGTTCGTGGTGTTGCCCTGGCCGGCCCTTCCGGCGGACGCCCTGCACCCGCTCGTCCCCACCGGCTTCCTGCTCGCCGGGGACCGGGTCGACCCGGCCGCGGTGGCCCGCGTGGTCGGCGAGGGGCAGCAGCGCTACCAGCGCGCCGGGACGGTCACCGGCGGGGAGCGTCCCCGCCAGCCCACGGTGACCACCCGGTCGGCGGTCCGCGCCGAGCTGGGCGGCAGCGGGGTGAACGGGCTGCTGGTCTTCGGCTTCACCATCGGCGCGGTCGGCGGCGGCGTGCTGGGCCTGCTCGCGCTGGCCTTCGCCGTGCTGGCCGGGGCGCGCGGTCGCGGGCAGGTGCTGTCCCGGCTGCGCACCATGGGCCTGTCCCGCCGGCAGTGGCGCGGGCTGCTGCTGGTGGAGCTGACCCCGCTCGTGCTGGTCTCCGTGCTCACCGGTGCGGTGGTCGGCGCGCTGCTGCCGGTGCTGCTCACCCCGGTGCTCGGCCTGCCCGCGTTCACCGGCGGGATGGCCGTGCGGGCACGTTTCGAACCCGGCCTGGTGGCCGGGGTGCTGGGCCTCGCCGTGCTGGCCCTCGGCTTCGCGGTCGCCGTCGAGGCCCTGAACAACCGTCGGATGCGCCTCGGCGAGGTGCTCCGGCTCGGAGAGGAGAGCTGAGATGACCGCGATCGCCGAGGCGTCCGCCGTACCGGACCTGGCCGCCCTTCAGCAGCGCGCGGCGGAGCGCGCCGCCGAACGGGCCGGCGGCCGGGACCGGCTGCGCGGGCACATCGTCTGCGACGGCCTGGTCCGCATCTTCAAGACCGAGGGGGTGGAGGTGGTCGCCCTCCAGGGCCTCGACCTGGTCATCGACCGGGGCGAGCTGGTCGCGATCGTCGGCGCCTCCGGGTCCGGCAAGTCGACCCTGCTGAACATCCTCTCGGGGCTGGACACCCCGACCGCCGGCATCGCCCGGGTCGCCGACTACGACCTGCTCGCCCTGTCGAACCGGCGCCGCCTCGCCTACCGCCGCCAGGTGGTCGGCTTCGTCTGGCAGCAGACCGGCCGGAACCTGCTGCCGTACCTGACCGCGCTGGAGAACGTCGAGCTGCCCATGAAGCTGGCCGGCGGCCGCTCCCGGCGGGCCCGGCGGGAACGGGCCCGCCAGCTGCTCGACCTGGTCGGGGTGGGCTACTGCGCGGACCGCCGCCCCGGTCAGATGAGCGGCGGTGAGCAGCAGCGCTGCGCGGTGGCCGTGTCGGTGGCCAACGACCCGGAGGTGCTCTTCGCCGACGAGCCGACCGGCGAGCTGGACGAGGCCACCGGCGCCGAGGTCTTCGCCGCGCTGCGCACCATCAACGCCGAACTGGGCGTCACCATCGTGGTGGTCACCCACGACCACGCCGTGGCCGGCCAGGTCCGCCGGACCGTCGCGATCCGCGACGGCCGGACCTCCTCCGAGGTACGCCGCACCGCCCGGGTCGCCGCCGACGGCAGCACCGAGTTGGTCAGCGAGGAGTACGCGGTGCTCGACCGGACCGGCCGGATGCAGCTGCCGGCGTCCTTCGTGGACGCCCTGTCCCTGCGCGACCGGGTCCGCCTCAACCTGGAACCCGACCACGTCGAGGTGCGGCCGGGCGACCGGGCGCACGCCGAGGAGAGTGAGTGATGACCGAGCAGCTGACCGCGGCGCCGGCCCGCGTCGCCGTCGACGAGGTGGTCCGGGTCGAGGGGGTGAGCCGCACCTTCGGCAAGGGCGAGCACGCGGTGCACGCCGTCCGGGACGTCTCCTTCGCCGCCGGCCGGGGTGAGCTGGTCGCCGTCCGGGGCCGCTCCGGGGCCGGCAAGACCACCCTGCTGAACCTGGTCGGCGGGCTGGACCGGCCGGACAGCGGGCGGGTGCGGGTGGCCGGGCACGAGGTGACGGCGGCGAGCGAGCGGGAGTTGCTGGCGCTGCGCCGGGGCACGGTCGGGTTCGTGTTCCAGACCTTCGGCCTGGTGCCGATCCTGTCGGCGGCGGAGAACGTCGGGGTGCCGCTGCGGCTGGCCAAGGTGCCGGCCGCCGAGCGGGAGCAGCGGGTGGCCGTGCTGCTGGAACTCGTCGGCCTGGGCGGGCACGCCGCGCAGCGCCCGTACGAGCTCTCCGGCGGCCAGCAGCAGCGGGTGGCGGTGGCCCGGGCACTTGCCAACGAGCCGGACCTGCTCATCGCCGACGAGCCGACCGGCCAGCTCGACTCGGAGACCGGCCGCGCCATCATGGACCTGCTCCGCGCCGTGGTGCACGCCCGCGGCATGACCGCCCTGGTCGCCACCCACGACCCCGCCCTGCTCGACATGGCCGACCGCACCCTGACCCTCCGCGACGGCCGCCTGGTAACCGACTGACCCCCGCCCGCCCTTCCTTGCCGACCGGGGCGCCGTACGCCGACGCGCCGATCGGCAGGCCGGCGACCAGGGCGATCCGCCACAGCCCGGACGGCAGGACGGCGAGCGGGATCAGGTGGGCGACGCGGACCGCCCAGGCCGGCGCGGGACGGCCGGCGTGACAGTGGACGGTGCCGGATTCGGTGTGGCGGGTCATCTGGCCTCCCCGGTGCTGGAACTGCGCTCCAGCCTGCCGACCGGTCCGGCCCGGGTCCTCCCCGCGAGCGGGGAGTCAGCTCCCCAGGCCGGGGGAGGGGTCGTCGGGCAGCGCTCCCGCCAGCGGGATGAGCAGGCAGCCGAGCAGCGCCAGCCACGTCCCCGGTCCGGGGCCGGTCGACACCATCCCAGCCTCCCGCGCGTACGCGTCGGTGGCGGAGAGCAACCACCAGGCGGCGGTGACGGCGCCGCCGGCGAGCACGGTCGAGATCAGGAGCCCGCGGCTGACCTCGCGCCACAGCCAGCGGGACGGGCCGACCCGGGCCAGGGAGACCACGGCGACCAGGCCGCACACCAGCGCCCACGGCAGCGCGACCCACAGCAACTCCCGGCCCGACCGCAGGGCGACCCGGTCCGGGTAGACGGTGTGCCAGGCCGGCAGCGCCGCCGCGGTGAGGATGGCGAGCAGGCCGGCGCCGAGCAGGGCGGCCCCGACCCGCCGTCGGCGGGACATGGGTGCACCAGGTGCGGCCATCGCCGCCAAGCTACCTCGTCAGAGCGCCAGCTTCATGCCCTCGTGGCTGGCCACGAAGCCGAGGTCGCGATAGAAGCGGTGCGCGTCGGCGCGGCTCTTGTCGGTGGTGAGCTGCACCAGCGCGCAGCCCCGCTCCCGGGCCTGGTCGATCACCCAGGTCATCATCTGCCGGCCCAGCCCCCGGCCGCGCAGGTCGGAGCGGACCCGGACCGACTCGACCAGCGACCGCTCGGCGCCGTGCCGGCCCAGCCCCGGGATGTACGTGACCTGCAGGCACCCGACCAGCTCACCGCCGGTCTCCGCGACCACCAGGTGGTTGCGTGGATCGGCGTCGATGGCGGCGAACGCCCGCTCGTACGCCTCGTCCACCTCGGTGAAGTCGCGGGCCTTGCCCAGCACGTCGTCGGCGAGCAGGGCGATGACGGCGGGCAGGTCGGCCCGGACCGCCTCCCGGAAGATCACATCGGTCACGTCGGGCAGCCTCCCACAGTCACGTCCGGCGATGCCGTCGCGTCGGTTGCCGGCAGCGGGCAGCATGTGCGCCATGGACGTCCTGCTGTTGCCGTTCCGCTGGATCTACCGCGGTCTGGTGTGGTTCGCCAACTCGCCGCGCACGTTGATCATCTCGTACCTGCTGATGATCATGGTGGCCGGCGTGCTGTACAGCCACGCCGAGCACAAGAGCGCCGCGGACTCGGTCTGGTGGGCCGTGGTGACCGCCTCCACCGTGGGCTACGGCGACATCTCCCCGACCTCCCTGGCCGGGCGGTTCCTCGCCGCGCTGCTCATCTCCACCATGGTGCTGCTGGTCATCCCGCTGATCACCGCGCACTTCGCCAGCCGGCTGATCGTGGACGACGACGCCTTCGAGCACGCCGAGCAGGAGGAGCTGAAGGCGGACGTGCGGCGGCTGCGGGCGCTGGTGGAGGAGATGGCCACCCGCCAGGGCATCGTGCTGCCCGAGCTGGACCGCCCCGAACCGGTCAGCGGGCCGGGCAGCGCGGCTCCACCCTGGGAACGCCGGCGCCGGCGCCGCCGGCTCCGGTGACCTCGCCGACGCGGTCCGCCCGGCGGTCTTCACCCCGGACGGGAGCAAGCTCTACTTCCAGGTCTCGTTCTTCAACGGCCTGGTCGAGTACGACGTCGTCACCGACCGGGTCACCCGGGTCGCCACCCTGCCGAAGAACCGTCGACCGCGCCGTCACCGGGTGGGGCAGCGCGGCCCGCGCGCCGTCACCGGGCGGGGCAGCGCAGCCCCTCCCGGGGGACGGTGAGCGAGACGAGGTAGGCGTCGACGGCCGCCGTGACGCAGGCGGTCTGCGGGTAGGCCGTGTGCCCCTCGCCCTCCCAGGTGAGCACCCGGCCCACGCCCAGCATCGAGGCCAGCGCTGCGGTCTGCTCGTAGGGCGTGGCCGGGTCGCCGGTGGTGCCGACCACCAGGATCGGCGGCGCGCCGGCCGCCTTCCCGGTCGGGTACGGGTCCCGCCCGCCGGGCCACTCCACGCAGCCGAGCATCCCGACCGCCAGCGCCGGGCCGAACAGCGGGTACTTCTGCCGCCACTGCGACTGGAGCGACCGGATCTGCTCCCGGGTCGGCTTCTCGCTCTCGTCGGCGCAGTTCACCGCCATGTTGGCGTCGAACAGGTTGGAGTAGTGCCCGTCGTCCTCGCGGCCCGCGTACGCGTCGGCGAGCTTGAACACGCCGGTCGGGTCGCCGCCCTGCAACGCGTCGACCGCCCGGGCCAGCTCCTGCCAGCCCTGCTCGGTGTAGAGGGAGGAGATCACCGCGTAGAACACCCAGCCGGCGGTGGCCTCCCGGCCGTCCTTGCCGCGCACCGGAGAGACCCGGGCCTTGTCGATGGCGGTGGTCACCGCGACCCGGGCGTCCGGCGCGATCGGGCAGCGGCCCGCGTTCGCCGCGCACCAGCGGGAGAAGTTGCCGAACGCCCGCTCGAAGCCCTTCGCCTGGCTCTCCGAGCCGGCCATGAGCTTCTGCCGCGGGTCCACCGCGCCGTCGAGCACCAGCGCCCGCACCCGCTGCGGGTAGAGCTGGGCGTACGTGGCGCCCAGCAGGGTGCCGTAGGAGTAGCCGAGGTAGGTCAGCTTCTCGTCGCCGACGGCCGCCCGTACCGCGTCCATGTCCCGCGCGGCCTGCTCGGTGCCGTAGAGGGAAAGCTGGTCGCCGTACTTCTCGCCGCACCGCTGGCCGACCCGCCGGTTGAGGGCGACGAAGCCGTCGAAGGACGCCTGGCTCTCCGGGTCGGGGTCGTAGCCGAAGCTGGCGTCCAGGTCGGCGTCGGGGATGCACTTCACCGGGCTGGACCGGGACACCCCGCGCGGGTCGAAGCCGACGATGTCGAACCGGTCGGTCACCTCGGCCGGCAGCCCGCCGAACGCCGGCCCGAAGGAGAGGTAGACCGCGGTGTCCACGCCGGAGGCGCCCGGACCGCCCGGGTTCACCACCAGCGAACCGATCCGGTCGCGCTGCTTGTTCGACCGGATCCGGATCAGCGCGATCTCGAAGGTCTCCCCGGCGCCCGGCCCGGCGGTCGCGCCGGTCGCCGCCCCGGTGCCCCAGTTGCGGGGTACGGCGATCCGGGCGCAGTCGTAGCGCATGCCCGCCGCACCCCGCCCGACCAGCTCGTCCGGCACCTCCGGGCAGGCGCGCCAGGTCGGCGCGGTGCCCGGGGCGGCCGCCTCGCCCTCGCTCTCGGTCCGCGGGGCGAACGCCGGCAGCGTGCAGCCGGCGGTGAGCACCAGCGCCGCGACGAACCCGGCCAGGGTGGGCCGGCGGCGGATCCGGTCGGAGAAGCGGGTCACGTGGGAGCCCTCCATGATCGTGTGGACCGCCAGGCTACGCCGGGCCCCGCCCGTCGCCGACGGTCGCCGCCGGGTCGCCGCGCAGCACCTGGTCGACGTCGTAGCGGATCGGGCGCTCCAGCTGGTCGTAGGTGCAGGAGCGGGGATCGCGGTCGGGGCGCCAGCGGACGAACTGGGCGGTGTGCCGCAGCCGGTCGCCCTCCATCGCGTCGTAGCCCACCTCGACCACCAGCTCCGGGCGCAGCGGCTCCCACTCCAGGTTCTTCCCGCCGGTCCACCGGCTCACCCCGCCCGGGATGCGCTGCCCCCGCTCGTGGTCGCCGTGCACCCAGGGGTGGTCGCCGCCGACCTCCCGGTAGGGCTCCAGCTCGTCGAGCAGCTCCTTGCGCCGGGCCGCCGTGAACGAGGAGCTGACCCCGATGTGGTGCAGCACCCCGGCGTCGTCGTAGAGGCCGAGCAGCAGCGAGCCGACCACCGGGCCGGACTTGTGCCAGCGGAAGCCGGCCACCACCGCGTCGGCGGTGCGCGCGTGCTTGACCTTGAACATGAGCCGCTTGCCCGGCTCGTAGGGCAGGTCGGCCGGCTTGACGATGAGCCCGTCCAGCCCGGCCCCCTCGAACACGTCGAACCAGCGCCGGGCCGTCTCCGGGTCGGTGGTCACCTGGGTGACGTGCACCGGCGGCCGGACCTTGGCCAGCGCCTTCTCCAGCCGGCCGCGGCGCTCCGGGTAGGGCCGGTCGGTGAGCAGCTCGTCGTCGAGGGCGAGCAGGTCGAAGGCGACGAAGTCGGCCGGGGTGGTCTCGGCGAGCAGCTTCACCCGGGACGCGGCCGGGTGGATCCGCTGGGCCAGCAGCTCGAAGTCGAGCCGCGGCTGGCCGCCGGGCCCGTCCCGGCGGATCACGATCAGCTCGCCGTCGACCGCGCACCGCTCCGGGAGCTGGCGGCGCGCCTGCTCCACCACCTCCGGGAAGTAGCGGGTCATCGTCTTGCCGCCGCGACTGGCCAGCTCGACCTCGTCGCCGTCGCGGAAGATGATGCAGCGGAAGCCGTCCCACTTGGGTTCGTAGGTCAGGCCGGGGTCGGTGGGTAGTTGGGGCACGCTCTTCGCCAGCATCGGCTCGACCGGCGGATTGATCGGCAGGTCCACGGCGACCAGTCAATCAGACCCCACCGACGGTCGTGAGGCAGATCACCGGCGGTGCCGGACGGCGTGTCCCGTCCCGGCCCCGCTCGTCACCCGCGACCGGATGGTGAAACCGCAGGTCAGCGCTACGGTCGCGGCGTGCCGGAGTGGAGCTGCGGATGCTGCGGACGCTGGCGGGTCAGCGTGGAACTGATCCGCGGGCGCTACCGCTACCGCCTGGTGCACCGCTACCCGGCCGAGCACGGCGGCGGCGCCAACGTCGTCGGCGAGGTGGCCTCGGTGGCCGAGCTGGAGCTGCTGCTCCGGCGGTACGCCCCGGTCGGCCTGGCCGACCTCCGCGAGGCGGCCTGACCGGGATCACCCGCCGTCGATCCGGGGCGTAGCCTGACCCCGATCGTGCCGGGGGAGGGGAGCGACATGCGGTTCGTCGAGTCCGTCGAGATCGCCGCCGACATCGACCGGGTCTGGGCCGTGCAGACCGACGTCGAGCGCTGGCCGGAGTGGACGCCCTCGGTCACCTCCGCCCGCTGGCTGGCGCCCGGGCCGGTCACCCTCGGCTCGTCGGCCCGGCTGGAGCAGCCCGGGCTGCGCCCGGCGGTCTGGCGGGTCACCGAGATCGACCCGCCGTACGGCTTCGTCTGGGAGTCCGACAGCCCGGGCGTGCACAGCCGGGGCGAGCACCGGCTGGTCCCGCTGCACGACGGGCGGGTCCGCGCCGAGCTGGTCATGGCGCAGACCGGGCCGCTCTCCGGGCCGGTCGGGCTGCTCCTCGGCCGGACCATCCGCCGCTACCTGCGGCAGGAGGCCGACGGGCTCAGGCGCCGCTGCGAGCGGGACTGACCGCCGGCGCGCCCCGTGCGTGCCGCTCAGCCGTCCCCGCGCGCCGGCTCGGCGGTCTTCTCCAGCACCGCCAGGCGGTTGCCGTTCTCGTCCGGCCGGTGCGCCACGACCCGGTAGCCGCGCCGCGCGTACAGGCCCAGGTTCTCGGCGCTCTCCGCGCCGGTGAACAGGGCGAACCGGGTCACCCGGCCGGCGCAGGCGGCCTCCACCGCGGTCAGCAGCCGGCCACCGATGCCGCGCCCCTGCTGGTCCGGGGCGACCGCGAGCCGCCCGACGTGGGCCGTGTCGCCGTCGACCCGGGCGCGTACCGAGCCGACGAGGCGGGGCCCCAGCCGGGCGGCCAGCACCACGGTCGGGCCGGCCAGGGCGGCACGGACCTCGTCCAGCGTCTCGGTCAGCGGGGGCAGGAACACGTCCCCGTAGCGCTGCGCCTCCACCAGGTACGCGGCGCGCTGCACGGTGAGGATCTCGCCGGCGTCCGCGACACCGGCCGGGGCGATGGTCAGCTGGTCGGTCACCCGGCAAGCCCACCACAGCACGGCGGACCGACGCCGGGCGGGCCACCGGGCCCGGCCGTACCCTGGCGGTGTCCCGCGAGGAGGAGGCCGACGTGCCCGAGCTGACGTACCCCGAGGTGGGGGCGACCCGCGGCGGACGCCTGCCGGCGGGCTACCACCACCTGCGCCACCGGGTCCGGCTGCCCGACGGTGGCTTCCCGGCCGCCGCGGACGCGGTGCTCGGCTGGCGGCTGCACCGGGCCGCGGGTGTCGTCATGCGCACCGCCGCGCCCCGTGCCGCCGCGGGCGTGCGGGTCACCCCGGGGCTCGGCGTCGGCCCGCTGCGGATCTGGGGCCCGACCGAGGTGGTCTGGACGGTGGACGAGCCGGACCGGGCCGGGTTCGGCTACGGCACCCTCCCCGGGCACCCGGAGGTCGGCGAGGAGGCCTTCCTGGTCACCCGGACCGCCGGCGGGACCTGGTTCGAGGTGACCGCGTTCAGCCGGCCGGGCCGCTGGTACGTGCGCGCCGCCGGGCCGGCCAGCCGGGCCGTCCAGCAGGCGTACGCCTGGTGGCTGGGGCGGACCCTGCGCCGGCTCTGCACCGGCCGTTCGCCGGCGACGCCGGGTCAGTAGCCGGCGAAGGAGCGGATCGGGGCGCGTGGCCCGTACTTCGGGGCCTGGATGCCGGCGGCCTCCAGCAGGACGCAGACCCGCCCGCGGTGGCCCCGGAACGGCTCCAGCAGGGCCAGCATCCGGGCGTCGTCACCGCGCGGCTCCCCGGCCAGGGCCCAGGCCACCGTGTTGGGGACGTGGTAGTCGCCGACGCTGACCGCGTCCGGGTCCCCGTACGCGATCCGGACCACCTCGGCGGCGGTCCACGGCCCGATGCCGGAGATCGCGGTGAGCCGGCGGGTGGCCTCGGCGGCGTCGGCGCAGCGTTCCAGCCGGTCCGCGACGGCGGCCGCCCGGCGCAGCGTGTCGGCCCGCCGCTGCTCCACCCCGAACGGGTGGAAGACCCAGTACGGCGTGGCCGCCACCGCGGCCGCCGCGGGCGGCAGCAGCAGCGGTTGCAGCGGCCCCGGCGCCGGCTCCCGGAAGTGCCGCACGGTCGCCGCGTACGCCCGGTACGCCTCCTTGCCGGTGACCTTCTGCTCGAAGACGGCGCGCAGCAGCCGGGGGAAGACCTGGCCGGTGGCGGGCATCCGCAGCCCGTGGTGCTCGCGGGCCAGCCGGGCCACCAGCGGGTGCGCGCCGGCCAGCGCGGCGAACCCGGTCAGGTCGTCGCGGAGCCCGGCCACCGCGTCGGCCCGCTCCACCACCCAGTCCGCCCCGGGGCCGTAGCCCTCGGCGAGCAGTTCACCCGCGGCGGGGCGCAGCGCGAGGGTGGCCGGGCCGGCCGGGCTGCGCGTGGCCCACCAGAAGCTGCCGGCGGCGATCCGGGCGCACGGGTCGTACGGGCTGAAGGTGAGGGCCCGGACCGTGGCGGCCAGCCGGTAGCCGGCCGGGGGGCGCAGCGTCCGGCGGGCGGCGGGGGAGGTCACCCCGCCACTCTGCCATGACCTTCCGCGGTGACGGCCGACACGGTGTAGGGGAACGCGGCGCCGGCCCGCATCGGGCCGGCGCCGCGCCGGGACGCGGGGCTGCCGGATCGCCGCTGTCCCGGGTTCACGACGGTGGCCGGCCGCGCCCTCCCCGGCTGCGACCGGCCACCGTGTCCGGGATTCCGTCAGTACGAGTAGCCCGAGTCGCCGCCCGAGTCGCCCGACGCCGGCGGAGCGACCGCCTTCGGGGTGCCGGTGGGCAGGCAGGTGAGGTTCTTCTTGCCGTTCGTGTCGACGACGAACCAGGTGCCGCCGACGCCCTGGCCCTTCCACTGGCCCGGCTTCTTGTCCCCGATGTAGCGGTAGACCGGCCAGCCCCCGATGGTGATCTGCCGGGTGCCGTCCTGGCGGGTGACCGTGCCGACCTTGTCGTCGGAGACGCCCTGGAGCTGCGGGTTGCCGTCGGTCAGCGCGGGCGGCCAGACCTGGGCGCACTTGTCCACGCAGTTGGACTGCGGCGGGTCGGCCGAGTCCTTGTCGAACCGGTACAGCACCCAGCCGTCCTGGTCGGTGACGACCTGGCCCATCCGGGGCAGCTTCTTGCCGACCAGCTCGTCGGTGATCCTCACGTCGGACGGGGGCGCCTTGTCGGCGGGCGCGTCCGGGGACGCGGAGGCTTCCGGTTCGGCCGACGCGGTGGGTTCGGCCGCGGCGACGGCGACCGGCTCGGCCGCGCTCGAGTTCGCCCCGTCGTAGCCCGCGGGGGCGCAGGCCGTTAGTGCGACCATCGCGCTCGCGACGATGACGGTCGTCCGCTTCAGGTGTGCCACGTGCCCTCCTCGTTCTTGGCAGTTCGCCGAGTAGTACGGGCGGTGTGCTGTCAAGGTTGAAGGGAGAAGGGTGCTCCATTTCACAGTGGATCCGTTGAACCGATCCGGCCGGCGGCGCGTAGGGGAGCACGTCGGGGTGACGACCGCGGGCACGACGGAACGGCGCCGGGCGGTGTCGCTGCCCGGCGCCGGCGTCCCGGCGGGATCAGAGGTCGGCCACCGTCACCAGTGGACTGGCGACGCCGTTGACGTCGACCGACTGCACCTGGATCTTCTCGATGTCCTTGAGCGGGGCCGAGGTGGACGCGCTCAGCTCCAGCGGAAGCTGGTTGGTGTTCGTGCCGTAGCCGCCGCCCGGCACCGACCAGGTGGAGACCACCTCGCTGGTGGCGTTCTTCCGGACCACCACCAGCCGGCAGGTGCGCGGCCCGGGCAGGCGGGTGAGCTGGAGGTCGATCTGGGTGCCGTACTCCTTCGACGCCAGCCACATCGTGGTCTTCACGCCGGTGCCGGGGTCGACCGCGTTGTGCTGGTCGCCCTCCTGCTCGTTGCCGCCGACGTTCGGGTCGTTGGGGTCCGACGGCTTGCTGCTCGGCGGGGCCGTGACGGGTGCCGTGAGGCTCGGCTGGGCCTGCGGGAGGCCGTTCTCGTCGCCGCCGAACACCCCGGCGATGCCGGCGCCGCTCAGGCCGCCGAACACCACCACGGCCGCCGCCGCGGCGAAGATTTGCCGCATCCGGGTCCGCCGCCGGTCCCGGCGGACCGCCATGAGGGTACGGTCCAGCAGCCCGGGATCGGTGTGCGTCTGCTCCAGCGCGGCCATCGCCTCGCCGTCGATGCCGGAGAGCAGCCCCACCACCGGGACCATGGTCTCCAGCTCGGCCGCGCACGCCCAGCAGGTGGCGAGGTGCTCCTCGAACCGTTCCGTGTCCTGCGGGTCCAGCACGCCGAGCGCGTACGCGGCGACGTCCAGGTGGTCGGCCCGGCTCATTCCGTCACCCCCCTCTCCTGCAGAGCCGTGCGCAGCGCGCGCAGCGCGTAGTAGACCCGCGACTTCGCGGTGCCGAGCGGAAGGCCCAGCTCCTCGGCCGCCTCGGGCACGGTACGCCCCCGGAAGTACGTCGCCACCAGGATCTCCCGGTGCGACTGGCTCAGCGTACGCAGCGCGTCGGCCACGGTCATCGTGCGCAGCACCCGGTCGGTGCTGTCCGCCTCGGCGAACGCGGTCAGGTCCCGGTCGTACGTCTCCGCCGGACGGGCCTGCTCGCTGCGGTGCTCGTCGATGGCGATCCGCCGGGCCACCGTGACCAGCCAGGGGCGCAGCGAGGCCTGGCCCTGGACGCCCAGCCGGTGCGCGTTGCGCCAGGCCCGCAGCAGCGTCTCCTGCACGATGTCCTCGGCGCGCTGCCGGTCTCCGCCGGTCAGCCGCATCACGAACATCAGCAGCGGCCCGGCGTGCTCGGCGTAGAGCAGCCGGATCAGCTGGTCGGAGTGGCTCGCCTCGGTGGACGTCGCCTGGTGGCGTCCGGGCGCCGGTCGCGGCGTCACCGGGTCATTCTGGCGGTCGGAGGGGCGGGCGTCGACGCCCCGGCCCGACCGCGACTCGCGCGACCGGGGCTGTGCCCGGGCGAACATCCACTCGGGCCTCGCCACCTCGCCGTGCCAGCCGGCCGCCACCGCGTGCATGCAAGACCTCCGGTGTCCAATGACATCAGCCGACCCCCCACGGGCGTGGCCGCCCGGTGATACGGAGCGGCCCGCCGAGCGGATCAACGCCGGACGGAAAAAATTCCGGGCGGGGGTGGGGTGGAGTCGGTGGCATCGGCGTCGTGGACCACCGGCGCGCCCCCGGCGAACCGGTCCAGCTCGGCGCCGGCCAGCACCCGGCCCGGGAACCAGTCGCCGGCGGCCCGCCGGGTCAGCTCCGGCACCGGCGGCTCCACACGGGACGCGACCAGCACCAGGTTGCCGTAGCGCCGGCCGCGCAGCACCGCCGCGTCGCCGACCAGGCAGGCCCGGGGCAGCACGGTGCGTACCGTGGCGACCTGCCCGCGGGCGTGCCGCAACGGCGGGCCGTCGGCGACGTTCGCCAGGTAGCAGCCGTCGGGCCGGAGCACCCGGGCCACCTCGGCAACGTATTCCACCGAGGTCAGGTGGGCGGGGGTGCGGGCGCCGGCGAAGACGTCCGCGACCACCACGTCGTAGCTGCCGTCCCGGCTCGACGTCAGGGTGGCCCGGGCGTCGGCCACCCGGACCCGCAACCGGGGGTCGGCCGGCCAGGGCAGCTCCCGGCGGACCAGCTCCACGAGGGCGCCGTCCACCTCGGACACCCGCTGGGTGGAGCCGGGGCGGGTGGCCTGGACGTAGCGGGGCAGGGTGAGCGCGCCGCCGCCCAGGTGCAGGACCCGCAGCGCCGCGCCGGCCGGGGCGACCAGGTCGATCGCGGCGGCCAGCCGCCGGACGTACTCGAACTCCAGGTGGGTGGGGTCGGTGAGGTCCACATGGGACTGCGGTGCGCCGTCGAGCAGCAGCGTCCAGGAACCCGGCCGGTCCGGGTCGGGCACCAGCTCGGCCTGCCCGGTGTCGACCTGCGCGACCGCCCGGTCCGCGCCGCGTCGCCGGCCCATCAGCGCCGGATCCCCCGGGCCGCCGCGGTGAGCACCCGGTGCAGCAGGCGGGCGTCGCCGAGCATCCCGCGCAGCCGGCGCTCCAGGCCGGCGATCGGGATCAGGTTCTGCGGGGCGCGCGGGTCCTTGTACGGGGTGGAGGCGAACCGGGGCAGCGTGACCAGGGACAGGTCGGCCAGCTCGATCGCCTCGGCCTCGGTCAGCTCGGCGGAGCACTCCACCCGCACGACGCCCGCCCAGGGCGCGCCGCCGGCCACCGGCAGCCGCAGGTACCAGGAGTAGCCGCCCCACGCGGTGCCCAGCCGGAACACCGGGCAGCGCTGCCCCGGGGCCAGCCCCGTGACGACAGCGGTGAGCCGGCCGTCCAGGTACTGGCTGTGCTGGGTCTTGATGTAGCCCAGGGTGCGGGGCAGGTTCCGCCGGCTGCGCAGCGGCCCGTCGACCACCAGCAGGTCGCCGTCGGTGCGTACCGCGTCGGAGACCGCCACCTCCAACGCGGTCAGCGGGCCCTGCACCGCGGCAGGGAGCTTGCTCAGCTCGCCCGTGCCGCTCACCCGGTGCACCGGGTAGCGGATCGCGCCCGCCACCACGTCCTGCGCCGAGGGGCTGGCGGTGAACAGCCCCCGGGCGACCCGGGTCCCGGCCAGCTCCGCCGCGCCCCGCTCCAGGTCGCAACGGACCACCCCGGCCGCGTACGAGGCCGCGATGCCCGGGAAGGAGCCGCCGTCCTCCTCGGCCGTCCAGACGCTGGCGTCGATCCGGCGCACCCCGTCGACCAGCAGCACCACGTCCGGGGCCGCGACGTCGCGCCGGACGTCGACGGCCCGCCAGTCGGCGGCGGGCAACTCGACGTCGGCGTCGACCTGCGCGCTGCTCGGCGCGGCCGGCCCACCCCCGCCGGCCGCCTCGAACGACGCCCCGTACGCCGGGTCCCACGCGTCGACGAAGAACCGGGCCCCCGCCCTCGACGGTCCCGTCACGCGGTGCTCCTCACAGGCCGGTCCGCTCGACGCGGGAGGTGCGGGCGTCCTTGCGGACCTCGAAACGGACCGGGATCCGCTCGGCGAGCGCCGGCACGTGGGTGACCACGCCGACCATCCGGTCGCCCCGGGCGGCCAGGTTCTCCAGGGTGGCCGCGACCGTGTCGAGAGTGGCCGCGTCCAGCGTGCCGAAGCCCTCGTCGAGGACGATCGACTCCAGGCTGGCCGCGCTCGTGGACATCCCGGCGAGCTGCTCGGAGAGCGCCAGCGCCAGGGCCAGCGACGCCTGGAACGTCTCCCCGCCGGAGAGGGTGCGCACCCCGCGCCGCAGCCCGGCGTCGTGGTGGTCGACCACGAAGAACTCGCCCTTGTCGTGCACCAGGTCGTACTGGCCGCTGGAGAGCTCGCGGAGGATGCGCGAGGCGCCGTCGACCAGCAGGTCCAGCGCCTCGGCCAGCAGCCAGCGCTCGAAGTTGTTGGCCCGCAGGTGCCCGGCGAGGGCGCGGGCCACCCGGGCCTGCCGCTCGTGGCCGGCCCGCTGCTCGCGCAGCTCCGCGGCCTGCTCGCGGCGCTCCTCCAGCCGGCGCAGCTCCGCCTCGGCCCGCTCCACCGCCACCGCGGCGTCGCGCTGCGGGTCCTCGACGGCGGCGGCCAGCCCGGCCCGGTCGGCGCGCCGCCGCCCGGCCTGCTCGCCGGCCCAGTCGGCGAGGGCCGTCCAGGCGGCGGCCACGTCGTCGCGGTCGGTGGCCGGTGGGCCGAACCGGGCCAGCCCGTCGCGGACGGT
>NZ_MUYZ01000150.1:0-15776 GCF_003013775.1 Micromonospora sp. MH33 | reverse complement strand
CCGCGACCAGGGCGATCCAGCCCGCCGCGACCAGCGCGATCCAGCGCGGCGCGATCCAGCCCGGCCCGGTCGGCGAGACCCAGCCCGATCCCGACGAGCCGGGCTGGTGGACCAGCCTGCGCGGCGGGCTGGCCGAGGCCCGCGCCGACCGGTCGGTGCGGGCGGCGCTGCTGCTGGTGCCGGCGGTCGCCGCCGTGTGGGGCGGCCTCGACGAGTACACGCCGCTGCTGGCCCGGGACACCGGGGTTCCGGCGGCCGGCGTGCCGTTGCTGCTCCTGCTGGTCTGGGCCGGCACGACGGTGGGCGGGCTGCTGGCCCCGGTGGGGGAGCGGTTGACCGACCACGGCTTCGCCGTCCTGCTGGCCGGCGCGGCGCTGGCCCTGGCCGCGGGCGCCCTGCTCCGGCACCCGGCCGGGTTCGTCCTGGTCGGCGTCGCGTTCGCGGCGTTCCAGCTCGCCACCGTGCTGGCCGACGTCCGGCTGCAGGCCCGGATCAACGGTCCGGACCGGGCGACCGTCACCTCGGTGGCGGGAATGGCCACCGACCTGACGATCATCGCGGTCTACGCGGGATACGGCGTCGTGGCGGGCGCGGCCGGCAACGCGGTCGCCTTCGCGGTGGCCGTGCTGCCGTATCTGCTGCTGGCGGGCCGGCTGGCCACCCGTCGACCCGCCAGACCGGGCTTAGCGAATAGGTCATTGCCCGACAATGCGGGGCTTTCCTGACTACGGTATGGGCGGAAGCGACCGGCGCCGGTCGTCCCCCGGGGCGGGCCCGGGGCGGCCGGCGGTGTGCTGGTCGGGACGGAGGCGACGCGGCGTGACGATGGAAGCAGAGCGCACCCTGCGCGAGGAGGAGCTGACCGGGTTGGCGGATCTCGCCGCCCAGCTCCGGGTCGACTCGATCCGGTGCAGCACCCGGGCCGGCTCCGGTCACCCCACGTCGAGCCTGTCCGCCGCGGACCTGCTCGCGGTGCTCATCTCCCGCCACCTGCGCTACGACTGGTCCTACCCGGGCAACCGGGCCAACGACCACCTGATCTTCTCCAAGGGGCACGCCTCGCCGCTGCTGTACGCGGTCTTCCGGGCCACCGGCGCGATCAGCGAGCAGGAACTGCTGGAGACCTACCGCCAGGCGAACTCCCGCCTCCAGGGCCACCCCACCCCGGCCCTGCCCTGGGTCGACACCGCCACCGGCTCGCTCGGCCAGGGGCTGCCGGTCGGCGTCGGCATCGCCCTGGCCGGGCAGTACCTGGACAAGCTGCCGTTCCATGTCTGGGTGCTCTGCGGCGACAGCGAGACGGCCGAGGGCTCGATCTGGGAGGCGCTGGACAAGGCCGGGCACTACGGGCTGCGCAACCTCACCGCGATCGTGGACGTGAACCGGTTCGGCCAGCGGGGACCGACCGAGCTGGAGTGGGACCTGGACACCTACCGCCGGCGGGTCGAGGCGTTCGGCTGCCACCCGCTGGTCGTCGACGGGCACGACCTGGCGGCGATCGACGAGGCGTTCGGGCAGGCCCGGCAGGCGAGCGGCCCGACCGTGGTGCTCGCCCGGACGGTCAAGGGGAAGGGCGTGCCGGAGATCGAGAACCGGCCGGACTGGCACGGCAAGGCGCTCGAGCCGGACCAGGCCGAGCGCGCCGTCCAGGCCCTCGGTGGCGTGCGGCAGATCCGGGTCGCCGGCCCGCGGCCCGCCGCCGCGCCGCCGGCACCGACCCCCGCCGGGAAGGCGCCGGAGCTGCCCCGGTACGAGAAGGGGGCGAAGGTGGCCACCCGCAACGCGTACGGGGACGCGCTGCGCGCGCTGGGCGCCCGGCCCGACGTGGTGGCCCTCGACGGCGAGGTCAGCGACTCGACCCGGGCGGACAAGTTCGGCGAGGCGTACCCGGACCGGTTCTTCGAGATGTTCATCGCCGAGCAGCAACTGATCGCCGCCGCGGTGGGACTCCGGGTCCGCGGCTACCGGCCCTTCGCGGCCACCTTCGCCGCGTTCCTCTCCCGGGCCTACGACTTCATCCGGATGGCCGGCATCTCCCGGGCCGACATCGCCCTCGCCGGCTCGCACGCCGGCGTGGAGATCGGCCCGGACGGCCCCTCGCAGATGGGGCTGGAGGACCTCGCCGCCCTGCGCGCCGTGCACGGGTCGACCGTCCTCTACCCGAGCGACGCCGTCTCCTGCGCGGCCCTGGTCGCCGCCATGGTCGACTGCGAGGGCGTCAGCTACCTGCGCACCACCCGCGGCAAGTACCCGGTGCTCTACGACAACGGGGACGACTTCCCGATCGGCGGCAGCAAGCTGCTCCGCGACGGGAGCGACGTCGCGCTCATCGGCGCCGGGGTGACCGTGCACAACTGCCTCACGGCCGCCGACGAGCTGGCCCGCGAGGGGATCGACGCGCGGGTCGTCGACCTCTACTCGGTCAAGCCGGTCGACCGGCAGCGGCTGCTCGACGCCGTGCGGGACACCGGCGGCCGGTTGGTGGTGGTCGAGGACCACTACCCGCAGGGCGGGTTGGGCTCGGCCGTGCTGGAGTCGCTGGCCGACCTGGCCGAGCCGGTGCGGGTGAGCCACCTGGCGGTCCGCGGGCTGCCCGGCTCCGGGACCCCGACCCAGCAGATGGACCGGGCGGGCATCGGCGCCCACGCGATCGTCAGCGCGGCGCGCGCCCTGGCCTGACGGACGCGTCGGCTCGCGGCCCGGGTCACCGCCGCAGCCGGATCTCCGCCGGGTCCCGGTCGCTGCGCAGCCCCTTCCAGGAGGGGTGGCGCAGGCGGCGGTCGGGGGTCCAGGACCGGAAGGTCACGTCGCCGACCAGCACCGGGTCGACCCAGACGGCGTGGCGGGCCTGGTCGCGCGGGACCGGGTCGGCGAAGGGCGGGTCCGGCCGGGCCAGCGGCTCCAGGCGGGCCGCCAGGTCGCGCAGCACGGTCTGGGTGAAGCCGGTGCCGACGTGCCCGATGTACTGCAGCCGGTCGTGTTCGTCGTACATGCCGAGCAGCAGGGACCCGATGCCGCCGGCCCGGCGGCCGGCGCCCGGCTTCCAGCCGCCCACGATCACCTCGACGGTCTCGTTCAGCGGCACCTTGACCCACGCCGAGCCCCGGCGGCCCGGCTCGTACGCCGATCCGAGCCGCTTGGCGACCACGCCCTCCAGGCCGAGTTCGGCCGCCGCGGTGGCCAGGTCCCGACCGGCCTCGCCGGTCCAGTAGGGCGGCGTCTCGACACTCCCGCCGCTGAGCCCCAGCTCCTCCAGCGCCGCGCGGCGTTCCGTGTACGGCAGAACCGTGGTGTCCCGCCCGTCGAGGTGCAGCAGGTCGAACAGGTAGTACCGGACGGGAGTCGAGGCGACTAGCGCGGCGGCCGGCGCCCGGACGTGCATCCGCCGCTGGAGCGCGGAGAAGCTGGGCCGGCCGTCGGCGTCGAGCGCCACGATCTCGCCGTCGAGCACCGCCCGCCGTCCGGCCAGCAGGTCGGCCAGCTCGCCCAGCTCCGGGTACGCCCGGGTGACGTCCCGGTCGTTGCGGCTGAGCAGCCGCAGCCCGCCGTCGACGTACGCCACCGCGCGCACGCCGTCCCACTTGAACTCGTACCCCCAGCCGGGTCCGGTGGGCAGCGCCCCGGCGCCGGCGAGCATCGGCGGCACGAGCGTCGGCATCCTGGCAGCCACGTCCCGATCCTGGCCGTCGCCGCGCGGCGCGACGCCGGTTTCCAGGCTTTCGCCCGAACGGCGGTCGTTTGTGGTGGTCGCCTGCGGGTAGCCACGCGGTCTCCGGGACGGAAGGACCGAGCGATGGCGGACTTGGAGTTCGTGGCGAAGGTGGCCGCACGGGCGGGCGTCCCGGCGGAGACCGCGCGATCCCTGACCGAGGCCACCCTGCGCACCCTCGCCGAGCGGATCAGCGGCGGCGAGGCGGCGGACCTGGCCGACCACGTGGCCCACGAGCTGCGCCCGCTGCTGGCCCGGGCCCGCCCGGAGGAGCCGGAGGCGTTCGGGTACGACGAGTTCCTGCGCCGGGTGGCCGATCGTGCCGGCACGGCGCCGGACGTGGCCGAGCGGGGTGCCCGCGCCGTGCTGCAGACCCTGCACCGGGTGGCGGGGCACGCCGAGTTCGAGCAGGCCCTGGCGCAGCTGCCGCGCGAGATCGGGGCGCTGGCCCAGCCGCTGCCCCGCACGCCCTGACCCGGCCGGGGCCGTGGGTGGGACGAAACGCCCGGCGGGTCCCGCCGGGGCGGTCGACCGGCCGTTAGGTTGGGTTGATGGCCGCCCTGAGCTTCGACCGCCACCGCGCCGAGATCGTCGCCCAGAGCGATCTGCTCCGCACCCACCTCGACGGCGCCGACCTGACCATGCCCGTCGCCTCCTGCCCCGGGTGGAACGTGGGCCAGCTGGCCCGGCACCTCGGCGGCGGCCAGCGCTGGGCGGCCGAGGTGGTCCGTACCCGGGCCGAGCGGCCGCCGTCGGACACCCACTTCCGCGACCTGTCCCCGTACGCCCGGGAGGAGCCGGCGGTGGTCGGCCCCTGGCTGGTGGAGAGCGCCGCCGCGCTGGCCGACGCGCTCGGCGAGGCCGGCCCCGACGTGGCGACCTGGACGCCGATGCCGGTGCCGGCCGCCGGGGTGTTCTGGGCGCGCCGGTTCGCCAACGAGACGCTGCTGCACCGCGCGGACGCCGCCCTCGCCCTGGGCGTGGACTTCGCCGTCGACCCGGCGGTGGCGGTCGACGCGCTGGACGAGTGGATGGAGCTGGGGTCCCTGCCGCAGATGCTGGACTTCTATCCGCACCGGCGCGACCTGCTCGGCCCCGGCCGCACCCTGCACTTCCACGCCACCGACGTGCCGGCCGAGCTGGGCGCGGAGTGGCTGGTGGACCTCACCGGGGACACCCTCGCCTGGCGGCGGGCGCACGAGAGGGCCGCCGTGGCGGTCCGCGGCCCGGTGACCGAGCTGCTGCTGATGATCTACCGGCGGCGCCCGGTCGACACCGCCGTGGTCGAGGTCCTCGGCGACGCGGCGCTGCTGGACCGCTGGCTGGCGGGGGTCGCGTTCGGCTGAGCGGGCGTCGCCGACCGCCCGGCGTGACGCGCGGTCAGCTCACCGGATCCGGTTCGGTCGTCTGTTCCCACATGGACTTCATCTCGTCGAACGCCTGCTCCATGATCTGCACCATGGCGCGGCGGGCCGCTTCGCCGTCGCGGCGCTGGATCGCCGAGGCCACGTCGGCGTGCAGCTGCAACGCCTGCTGGTCCGGGTGGTGCGGCATGAGGTGGTAGTGGTGGCGGCCGGTGAGCACCTCGGCGACCAGTTCCCGGAGCTTGCCGAACATCTCGTTGCCGGACGCGGCCAGGACCCGCCGGTGGAACTCGATGTCCAGGCGCAGGAACCGGTCCTCGTCCCCGGCCTGTCCGGCGGCCCACATCTTCGCCGCGACCCCGACCAGGTCGCTGGCGTCGTCGGGGGAGATCCGTCCGGCGGCCAGCCAGGCGGCGTGCGGCTCGACCGCGGTCCGCAGCTCGGTGATCGAGCGGAGCTGCGCCATCCGGCCGGCGGAGGCGAGCCGCCAGCGGATCACCTGCGGATCGAAGACGTTCCACGCCTCGGCGGGTCGGATCAGGACGCCGACCCGGCGGCGCGTCTCGATGAGGCCCATCGACGCGAGCACCCGGAGGACCTCGCGGATCACCGACCGGGAGACCGCGTGCCGGTCGACCAGCTCGTCGATGTTGAGCACGGCGCCGGCGGTCAGTTCGCCGCCACAGACGGCCGTGCCGAGTTCGTCGAGTACGCGGGCGTGCAGCCCGGTCTCGCCCCCGGAGGAGGAGTGATCCACGGGTCGGAGCATATCAGTTGGCAATCACCCCTTGAATAAATCCGCTTTTTCGGCCTAGCATCCCGTGGTTAAGCGGACGTTACAGCGTTGTGGCGCTCTTCCCCCGGGGCGGCGACCACGAGAAATGGAGAGATGACGTGCGACGTCGATCGATATTCGGTACGTCTCTGGCCGTGGTCGCAGCCATGGGCCTGGCCGCCTGCGGCGGCGGTGGCGACGACAGCGGCGCGTCCAAGACGGTGCGCGTGACCCTGGCGAACCACGTCTGGACCGAGAACATCAAGGCGGCCCTGCCCGAGTTCGAGAAGCAGACCGGGCTCAAGGTCGAGATCACCCAGCTCGGCGAGGACCAGCTCTCCGACCAGTACAACGTCAAGCTCAACGCCGGCTCGTCCGACCTCGACGTGATGATGTACCGGCCCCTCCAGGAGGGGAAGCTCTTCGCGAAGAACAAGTACCTGGCCGACATCTCCGACCAGGTGAAGTCCAGCAAGGACTGGGACTACTCCGACTTCCAGTCCGGCCCGGTCGAGGCCACCACGTACGAGGGCAAGTCGGTGGGCGTCCCGATCATCACCGAGCAGGAGGTCCTGTACTACCGCAAGGACCTGCTGGCCAAGGCCGGACTGAGCGCCGCGCCGAAGACCCTCGACGAGCTGAAGACGGCCGCCGCGAAGATCAAGGCCAGCGTCCCGGGCACCGCGGGCTTCGTCGCCCGGACCGGCAAGTCGCCGGCGGTCACCCAGTTCTCCAGCTTCCTGTACAGCTTCGGCGGTGACTTCGTCGACGGCAGCGGCAAGGCGACCGTCAACAGCGACGCCGCCAAGCAGGCGTACGCCTTCTACGGCGGGCTGATCAAGGACTCCGGCCCGGCCAACGTCAGCACCGACATGAGCTGGCCCGAGGCGATGGCCATCTTTACCCAGGGCAAGGCCGCCTTCTACACCGAGGCCAACTCGCTCTACAAGAACGCCACCGACCCGGCCAAGTCCAAGGTGTCCGACACCGTCGGCTTCGCGCCGTTCCCGGCCGGCCCGGCCGGCTCCAAGCCGTACAACATCCCGTCGTGGGCGCTGGGCATCAACGACGCCTCCAAGAACAAGAGCAACGCCTGGAAGTTCGTCGAGTGGGCCACCGGCAAGGAGCAGACCCTCGCTCAGCAGAAGGCCGGCGTGCCGAGCGCGCGTACCTCGGTCTGGGCCAACCCGGAGGGCACCGCGAGCTACCCGAAGGACCTGGTCGAGGCCATCACCGCGAGCACCAAGGACGGCGTCGCCCATGACCGCCCCGTGGTGGTGAAGGTTGGCCAGGCCCGGGAGCTCGTCGGCCAGCCGATCGTCGACGCGATCACCGGCAAGGACCCGGCGGCCGCGGCCGACACCGCCAACGAGGCCTTCCAGAAGTTCCTGGACGACGAGGCCAAGTAACACGCGCGCGGGTGGTGGGGCGGCTCGCCCCGCCACCCGCGTACCCCTGTCGGTCCGCCCACCCCGGAGATCCCATGGCAACCGTCACCACCCCCCGCCGCGCACCCGGCGGCGCCGGCGTCATGCCCGACACGCCCGGCTGGGCGCGCTGGGCCAACGACCACCGCAAGTGGCTCTTCGCCGCGCCCGCGATGGCCTTCGTCGCCGCCTTGATCGTGATCCCGCTGGGCTGGACCGCCTGGCTCAGCCTCACCGACGCCGAGGGGTCCGTCCGCGCCGAGAGCGAGTTCGTGGGCTTCCAGAACTACCTCGACGTGCTGTCGGACACCGACCGGTTCTGGCCGGCCGTCGGCCGTACCGCCGGCTTCACCCTCGTCGCGCTGCTGTTCGAGGTGGTCCTCGGCATGGCCATCGCACTGCTGCTGTGGCGGCCGTTCAAGGGCCAGAAGTGGGTCCGGGTCGCCATCCTCATGCCACTGGTCGCCACCCCGGTCGCGGTCGGCATGATGTGGCGGCTCATCTTCGACCCGAACATCGGCCTGGCCAACCAGGTGCTCGGCTGGGTCGGGATCGGCCCGCAGCCCTGGCTCGCCGGCCAGCACTCCGCCCTGCCCACCACGATCTTCATCGACGTGTGGCAGTGGACGCCGATGGTGGTGCTGATCCTGCTCGCCGGGCTGAGCTCGCTGTCCGAGGAACCCCAGGAGGCGGCGCGGATCGACGGCGCCAGCACCTGGCAGCGGTTCCGGCACGTCACCCTGCCGCTGCTGATGCCCACGGTGATCGTCGCGATCCTGCTGCGCGGCATCGACGCGCTGAAGACCTTCGACATCCTCTACGCCACCAAGGGCCGCGGCGGCGGCTCCTTCCACGAGGTGGAGACCCTCAACGTGTACGCCTACGGGCTGAGCTTCGACTACAACGAGTACGGCGTCTCGTCCACCGTCCTCATCCTCTTCTTCCTGATCATCATCGGGTCGATGTGGGCCCTGACCGCCCGGCGCAAGGAGGCCAAGCGATGAAGGCCAGTCCCGCGTACCGGGTGTTCCGGGTGGTGGCCCTCGTCGTGGTGGTGCTGTCGCTGGTCACGCCGCTGCTCTGGATGATCGCCGCGTCGTTCAAGACCAACGTCGACATCTACGACACCGGCAAGGCGCTGGTCTTCTCGCCCACCCTGGACAACTACGCGACCGTGCTCAAGCAGTCGCACTACGTCCAGTTCATCGGCAACAGCCTGTGGGTGGCGTTCGCCGCCACCGTGCTGTCCCTGCTGCTCGGCGTGCCGGCCGCGTACTCGATGAGCCGGTTCAACATGAAGAAGTCGGCCCTCGTGGTGCTGATGGCCCGGGTCATCCCCGGCGTCTCGCTGCTGGTGCCCTGGTACTACGTCTTCTCGAACCTGCAGCTGGTCGGCGGCTTCACCGTGCTGATCCTCAGCCACATGTTCGTCTCGCTGCCGTTGATCGTCTACATCATGATGGGCTTCTTCGACGGCCTGCCCGAGGAACTGGAGGAGGCGGCGCTGGTCGACGGGCTCACCCACATCGGCGCGTTCCGCAGGATCACCCTGCCGCTGTCCGTGCCGGGCATCGCCACCGCCGGCATCCTGTCCTTCATCTTCTCCTGGAACAACTTCATGTTCGCCCTGGTCCTGTCCGGGGCGGACACCAAGACCCTGCCCGTGGCGATCTTCGACTTCGTCGGCTACGCCAGCATCGACTGGGGCGGCCTGATGGCCGCGGCCACCGTGGTCACCCTGCCGATCATGGTGATCGCCCTGTTCGTGCAGAAGTACGTGGTCTCCGGCCTGACCGCCGGCGCGACGAAGGGCTGAGCACCGTGACCACCATCGCGCGCATCGAGACCTTCCTGGTCGCGCCCCGCTGGCTCTTCGTGCGGGTGGAGACCGAATCCGGCATCGTCGGCTGGGGCGAGGCCACCTGCGAGGGGCGCTCCGAGACCGTCCGCGCCGCCGTCGACCAGCTCGCCGAACTGCTGGTCGGCCGGGACGCGCTGCGCATCGAGGACCACTGGCAGGTGCTGACCAAGGGGTCGTTCTACCGGGGCGGGCCGATCCTGGCCAGCGCGGTGGCCGGCCTCGACCAGGCGCTCTGGGACATCGCCGGCAAGCACTGGGGCGCTCCCGTCCACCAGCTGCTCGGCGGCCCGGTCCGGGACCGGATCCGGGTGTACGGCTGGGTCGGCGGCGACGAGCCCGGCGAGGTCCGCGACCAGATCAGCGCCGCCGTCGAGACCGGCCTCACCGCGGTCAAGATGAACGCCTCCGGCCGGATGAGCGCGGTGGCCTCGGTGGCCGAACTCGACGGCGTGGTACAGCGGGTGGCCGCCGCCCGCGAGGTGCTCGGTGACCACCGGGACGTCGCGGTCGACTTCCACGGCCGGTTCAGCCTGGCCAGCGCCCGCCGGGTCGCCCCGCTGCTGGAGCCCTACCGGCCGTTCTTCCTGGAGGAGCCGGTGGTGCCGGAGAACTCGCACCTGATCGGCGAGTTCGTCCGCTCCACCACCACACCGGTGTCCACGGGGGAGCGGCTCTACAGCCGGCAGGAGTTCCTGCCCGTCCTCCAGGCCGGCATCGCGGTCGCCCAGCCGGACCTCTCGCACGCCGGCGGCATCACCGAGGTCCGCAAGATCGCCGCGCTGGCCGAGGTGTACGACGTCCAGCTCGCCCCGCACTGCCCGCTCGGCCCGATCGCCCTCGCGGCCTGCCTCCAGGTCGGCTTCGCCACGCCGAACTACCTGATCCAGGAGCAGAGCATCGGCATCCACTACAACCTCGGCGCCGAGGTGCTCGACTACTGCCTCGACAAGACGCCACTGACCTTCGTGGACGGGTACGTCGAGCGGCTCACCGCACCCGGCCTGGGCATCGAGATCGACGAGGCGGCGGTGCGCGCCGCCGACAAGCGCGGCCACGCCTGGCGCAGCCCGATGTGGCGGCACCGGGACGGCTCCTACGCGGAATGGTGACCATGACCCTCGACCTCACCGCCGAACTCGCCGCCACCCGCCTGCTGGCGGTCATCCGCGGCACCGACCCGGCCGCCGCCATCGCCACCGGCACCGCCCTCCTCGCCGAGGGTGTCCGCGTCGTCGAGGTGGCCCTGACCACGCCCGGCGCGCTGGACGCCATCGCCGCGATCCGGGCCGCCGCCCCGCCCGGCTCGCTGGTCGGCGCGGGCACCGTGCTCACCCCGGCCGCCGTCGCCGACGTGGCCGCGGCCGGCGCGCAGTTCGTCGTCACCCCGGCCGTCGTCGACTCCATCGGCGAGGCGGCCCGCCGCGGACTGCCGGTGGCCGCCGGCGCGCTGACCCCGACCGAGGCGTACGCGGCGGTCCGGGCGGGAGCCGCCGCCGTGAAGCTCTTCCCAGCCGCGCTGGGCGGCCCGGCCTACCTCAAGGCGCTGCGCGACCCGTTCCCGGACATCCCGTTCGTCGCGGTCGGCGGGGTGGGGCTGGCCGAGCTGCCCGGCTACCTCGCCGCCGGGGCGATCGCCGTCGGCGTCGGCGGTCCGCTGGTCGGCGACGCCGCCTCCGGCGGCGACCTCGACGCCCTCCGCGCCCGGGCCCGCGCCTACCTGGCCGCCGTCGCATGAGCGCCGCCCCGCACGCCCGGTGCGCCCCCTCCCACCACCCGGCCGCCGCATGAGCGGCGTCGACCTGCTCACCTTCGGCGAGGCGCTGGTCTCGCTGCGCTCGACCGGGCCGCTCACGGCCGGTGGCGCGCTCACCCCGCACCTGGCCGGGGCGGAGTCCAACGTGGCCGTCGGGCTGGCCCGGCTCGGCCACCGAGCGGCCTTCGCCGGCCGGGTCAGCGACGACGAGCTGGGCGGATTCCTGCTGCGCCAGTTGCGCGCCGAGGGCGTCGACGTGACGCACGTGGTCCGCGACGGCGAGCGCCCCGCCGGGCTGATGTTCCTGGAACGGCGCACCGCCGACCTGACCCGGGTGCTCTACCAGCGGGCCGGCTCGGCCGGGTCGGCGCTCGGCGTCGACGACCTGCGGCCCGCCCTGGCGGCCGGCGCCCGGGTGCTGCACCTGACCGGGATCACCCCGGCGCTCTCCGACCGCGCCCGGGAGGCCGCCGCCTGGGCCGCCGAGACGGCCGCCCGGGCCGGGACGCTGGTCTGCCTCGACGTCAACCACCGGGCGAAGCTGTGGTCCCGGGACGCCGCGCGGGCCGTGCTCACCCCGCTCGCCGGGCACGCCTCGGTCGTGGTCGCCTCGGCCGACGAGCTGGACCTGGTCGGCGCGCCCGGGGCGGACGAGGACACGCTGGCGGCCGGGCTGCTGGCCCGGGGCGTGTCGACCGTGCTGGTGAAGCTCGGCGGCGACGGCGCCCGGGCGTACACCCGGGACGGCCGCCGGCACGCGGCGGCGCTGCCCGTGACGGCGGTCGACACCGTCGGCGCGGGGGACGCCTTCACCGCCGGCTACCTCTCCGGCCACCTGGACGGGCTCGACCTGGCCGGGCGGCTGCGCCGCGCGGTCACCCTCGGCGCCTTCGCCGTCGCCGGACACGGCGACTGGGAGACCCTGCCGCGCCGGGACGAGTTGTCCCTCCTGGACTCCCGGCAACCCGGCGACACCCTTCGCTGACCCACCCCGAGAAAGGCAATCCGCGTGAAGATCGTCGCAGCGGACGTGATCGTCTCCAGCCCCGACCGCAACTTCGTCACCCTCAAGATCACCACCGACGAGGGCCTCACCGGGCTGGGCGACGGCACCCTCAACGGCCGCGAGCTGGCCGTCGCGTCCTACCTGGCCGACCACGTCGTTCCCCTGCTGATCGGGCGTGACCCGCACCGCATCGAGGACACCTGGCAGTTCCTGTACCGGTCGGCCTACTGGCGGCGCGGGCCGGTCACCATGGCCGCCATCGCCGCCGTCGACGTCGCGCTCTGGGACATCAAGGCCAAGGCCGCCGGGATGCCGCTCTACCAGCTGCTCGGCGGCGCGTCCCGGACCGGGATCATGGCGTACGGGCACGCCTCCGGCCGGGACCTGCCCGAGCTGTTCGACTCCATCCGCGCGCACCTGGAGCTGGGCTACCGGTCGATCCGGGTGCAGACCGCGGTGCCCGGCATCAACGCCGTGTACGGCGTCGCCGCCCAGCCCAGCATCGACGGCAAGCGGTACGACTACGAGCCCGCCCAGCGCATCCCGCTGCCCGCCGAGGAGGACTGGGACACCCGCGCCTACCTGCGCCACCTGCCCGCCGTGTTCGAGGCGGTCCGCAACGAGTTCGGCCCCGAACTGCCGCTGCTGCACGACGGCCACCACCGGATGACCCCGATCCAGGCCGCGAAGCTCGGCAAGGCGCTCGAACCGTACGACCTGTTCTGGCTGGAGGACTGCACCCCGGCGGAGAACCAGGAGGCGCTGCGGCTGGTCCGCCAGCACACCACCACCCCGCTGGCCATCGGCGAGGTCTTCAACACGGTGTGGGACTACCAGACGCTGATCCGGGAACAGCTGATCGACTACGTCCGGTCCGCCGTCACCCACACCGGGGGCATCACCGCGATGCGCAAGCTCCTCGACTACGCGGCCCAGTACCAGATCAAGTCCGGCATCCACGGCCCGACCGACATCTCGCCGGTCGGCATGGCCGCCGCCCTCCACCTGGACCTGGCCATCCACAACTTCGGCATCCAGGAGTACATGCAGCACGGCCCGCTCACCAACGAGGTGTTCCGGCAGTCGTTCCGCTTCACCGACGGGTACCTGCACCCGGGCGAGCAGCCCGGCCTCGGCGTGGAACTCGACGAGGAGGCGGCCGCCCGGTTCCCGTACCAGCCGGCGTACCTGCCGTTCAACCGGCTCAAGGACGGCACGGTCCATGACTGGTGAGCGCCCGCCCACCCGGCACGTCGTGGTGATGGGCGTGTCCGGCGCGGGCAAGACGACGGTGGCCCGGGGGATCAGCGAGCTGACCGGACTGCGGTTCGCCGAGGCCGACGAGTTCCACACCGAGGCACACGTGGCCCAGATGCGGGCCGGCATCCCGCTCACCGACGCGGACCGCTGGCCCTGGTTGCGCGCCCTGGCCGGCTGGATGGCGGACCGGCACGCCGAGGGGGTGTCCACCGTGCTGACCTGCTCGGCGCTCAAACGCGCGTACCGGGACGTGCTGCGGCAGGGGCCGGCGGACGTGGAGTTCCTGCACCTCGACGGGGCCGCCGAGCTGATCCGGGACCGGTTGGACCGGCGGGTCGGCCACTACATGCCGGCCAGCCTGTTCGACTCGCAACGGGCGATCCTGGAGCACCTGGGGCCGGACGAGGCCGGCGTGGTGCTGGAGGTGGCGGCGCCGCCGGAGGAACTGGTCAGGATGGCGGTCGAGCGGCTCGGCCTGCCGACGCGCGCCCCGGTCGCCGGCCCCTGACAGGCGTCCGCCGGCCGGTGGGCGGATCACCGCCGGCCGGCGGTCACCCGGGTAGGGCGTCCAGGTAGACCCAGCGGCCGTCCTCCCGGACGAACCGGCTGTGCTCGGCCACCGTGCCGGGCCGGCCGGCCTCCCGGTAGTGCGCCCGGAACCGGACGGTGCCCTCGGCGTCGAACAACCCGCCCCGGTCCGTCTCCAGCACCTCCAGCCGGGTCCACCGGGTGCCCGGCTCCAGCGCCAGCCGGGGCGGCCGGGTGCCGGGGTGCCAGCTGCGCAGCAGGTAATCGGCGTCGCCCACTGCGAAGGCGCTGTAGCGGGAGCGCATCAGCGCCTCGGCGGTGGCCGCCGCGGAGACGCCCCGGTGGATCGGTCCGCAGCAGTCCGCGTACGGCAGGCCGGAGCCGCAGGGACAGGGCCCGCTGGTGGGGTCGGCCGCGCTCCGGCGGGCACCGCGTTTCGCCACCCGGTCATTCTCGCCGACGGCTCACCGGGCGCTCGTGCGGGCCGTCCGCCGGTTGCCGAACGACTCCATGGTGGTCGCCTTCCGCGCCGGCGTACGCGTCTCGGCGACCCGGCGGGCCTTGGCGCCGGCCGCGGCCTTCTTGGCGGTGGCCGCGCGGGCCGTGCCCTTGGCGGCCGGGGCCTTCTTCGCCGTGGTCCGCGTGGCCGGGGCCGTCTTCACCGTCCTCCTGGTACCGGGCGCCTTCTTGGCCACGGCCTTCTTGGCGGGCGCCTTCTTCGCCACGGCCTTCTTGGCGGGCGCCTTCTTGGCCGCGGCCTTGGTGGCGGGGGCCTTCTTCGCCGCCGTGGTGGCCTTCTTCGCGGCGACCGCCTTGGCGGTGGGCTTCCGGGTGGGCGTGGCGGTGGTGGCCGAGGTGGCCTTCTTCCGCGCCGTCCGCGCGGTGGTCGGGGTCGGCTTCCCGCCGGGGGTCTTGGCGGCGGTCGCCGCGGTCGCCCGCCTGGTGGCGGTCGCGACCTTCTTCGCCGCCGCCTTGTTCGGCATCGGCGCCTTGCGGGCCCCGGTGGCTTTCCGGGCGCTGCTCGGTCTGGTGGCCGCCTGGGCCATCGTTCCTCCTCGCGGTCCGCCGCGGCCCGGACGGGTGGACGCCGTCCGGCGACGTCGGGCCGGCCGGCCCGCGCGGCGCGCGTGTCTTCCCGCCGCGCCGGTGGTCAAACACGGCGGTGGATTGGCCCAGCAGAATGCACGCGGATCGGCACTGCCGGTGGGCCGATCGCCGCTCTAGCGTCGGATCGACACCGCCGGACGAGAGGACCTGGACGACCATGACGACCGCCGACATGTGGTTCGACCCGCGCTGCCCGTGGGCCTGGAACGCCTCGCGTTGGCTGCTGGAGGTGGAGCGGGTCCGCGACGTGCCGATCCGCTTCCACGTGATGAGCCTGTCCCTGCTCAACGAGGGGCGCGAGGGCCTGGAGGAGTGGTACCGGGAATGGCTGAAGCCGGGCCTCGGCCCGGTCCGGGTGTGCGTGGCCGCCGAACAGAAGTACGGCCCGGACGTGCTGCGCGACCTCTACACGGCGTTGGGCGAGCGGATCCACCACGAGCGTGTCCCGATCGGCCGCGAGCTGTACGCGGCGGCGCTGAGCGAGGTAGGCCTGCCCGTCGAACTGGCCGACGCCGCCGACACCACGGACCACGACGAGGCGCTGCTGGCCAGCCACCACGCCGGGCTGGCGCCGGTCGGCGAGGATCTCGGCACGCCGACCATCCACGTCACCGGCTCCGACGGGCGGGTGCACGCGTTCTTCGGGCCGGTGCTGGCCCCCGTCCCGCGCGGCGAGGACGCCGGCCGGCTCTGGGACGGGGTGCTGCTGGTCTCCGGCACCGACGGGTTCTTCGAGTTGAAGCGGGCGCGTACCCGCCCGCCGATCGAGCGCTGAGGCATGTCCGGTCGCCTGCTCCCCGCGCCCGGCCCGGCGCGGACGCTCGCGCTTGCCCAACTGGCCAACTCGGTCGGGGACGGCGCGTTCCTGGTCACCTCCGCGCTCTACTTCACGCAGGTGGTGGGCCTGTCACCCGGCCAGGCCGGGCTCGGGCTCTCCGTCGGCTGGGCGGTGGGCCTGCTGGCCGGCGTGCCGGCCGGGCACGCCG
>NZ_MUYZ01000015.1:0-49496 GCF_003013775.1 Micromonospora sp. MH33 | reverse complement strand
CCGAAGATCGCCGAACACCTGCTCGGCCCCCGCCTCTTTTCCGGCTGGGGCGTACGCACCCTCGCGCAGGGGGAGGGGCAGTACAACCCACTCGGCTACCACGTCGGCACCGTCTGGCCATTCGACAACGCCTTCATCGCCTGGGGGCTACGCCGCTACGGATTCCACCAGGAAGCCGGGCAGATCGCCGAGGGAATCATCGACGCGTCCCGGTACTTCCAGGGACGACTTCCGGAAGCCTTCGGCGGCTACGACCGCGAGTTGACCCGGCACCCCGTACAGGAACCCGCGGCGAACAGCCCACAGGCCCTGGCCACCGCAGCGCCCCTGCTGCTGATACGCACGCTGCTCGGCCTCGAGCCCTACGGCGATGATCTGGTGGTCGCGCCGGCACTGCCCGAACGGTTCGGTCGCATCGAACTGCTCGACATCCCCGGACGGTGGGGCCGCGTCGACGCCATCGGCAGCGTGACATCCCAGGAGGCGAACGCGGCCGACAGATGAGCGTGGCGGCGTTGCCGCCGACCAATGCCGGTGACCAGTGCTGCGGCAGACAAAGCCGCAGTTCACAACCCCTGCGAACCAGTATGGCACGGCAGAGGCCGAAAATGATCTTCAAAATGCCAGGTCAAAGCCTGCCCGAGGTGGTGGAGATGGTCTGGCCACGCACGATCGTTCAAACGTGCGTGGTTCACCTTCTGCGCAACTCGTTCCGCTACGCGGCCCGGCAGGACTGGGACAAGATCGCCAAGGCGCTCAAGCCGGTCTACACCGCACCGACGGAGGACGCCGCGACCGAGCGGTTCATGGAGTTCGCCGACGCCTGGGGGAAGAAGTAGCCGGCGATCGTGAAGCTGTGGTCCGACGCGTGGGCCGAGTTCGTGCCGTTCCTCGCCTTCGACGTCGAGATCCGCAAGGTCATCTGCTCCACCAATGCGATCGAGAGCGTCAACGCCCGCATCCGCAAAGCCGTCCGCGCCCGCGGACACTTCCCCAACGAACAAGCCGCGCTCAAGTGCGTCTACATGGCGTTGATGAGCCTCGACCCCACCGGCGCCGGCCGCCGGCGCTGGACCATGCGCTGGAAGGCGCCATTGAACGCCTTCCAGATCGCCTTCGAAGGCCGGCTCACCCCGGCCAACCACTGACCACCTCAACAACCAAGATCAGCCGTTAACTTGACACTCCCGCGTCCGGCGCGGCGTAGTACCGCTCGCCGTATCTTGTCAGGCGCCCATAGGAGTATCGGGAAGGCGATCAGGAGGGCGAGCATCAGGGGGCGGGCGGGGCGGTGCCGAAGATCGTCTGTAGCGGCGGCACGGCGACGATGGTGGCGGCGAAGGCGAGTTCGAACGCGATTCCCCGAAGCAGGAGGCGGTTGGTCGCCAGGCCGATGGAGCGGAGCGAGGCCCGTTCGGTGCGGGCGGCGCGGGCGGTGCCGATCTGGCAGGCGACGATGGGGCGGATGGACGCCGCCGGTACCGGGGTCGTTGAACGTTGTTGCGCCGAGTGAACCCGCTGCTACGGCCCGGCCGTGAGATAGCAGAGGAGGTAACGGGTTGAGCATGTTGGGCGACGAGGAACTGCGGGCCGAGATGCGGGCGGCGTCATGAGTGAAAAGGTGCCCTTCAACGAGGCTGGCGCAGCGGGTGGAGTTGCTGGGGGAACATCGTGCTCGGCGTTTTCGGTCAACTGGCTGAGCGGTCGCGCAGATGGGTTGCCTTCATGGTCGGCGGGTGGGGCGGGTGTCCCACCGGTACAAGAACCATGCCTGGCGGATGAGGCTACGGATGGTGACGATGGCATCAGCGAGGTTGAAGTGAGCGCTGGCCACGTCTTCTTTGCGTTCGTAGCGGCGTTGTAGGCGGTTGAAGGCGTTGTGCCAGGCGTTCGTGCGCTCGATGTGCTACCGCCGGGTGGCCTGGACCGGGGCTTTTGACGCCCTTGTGGGCGATCTCGCCGGTCGGCCTGTGGGCGGTGAGCAGGGCCTCCGTCACCGTCGGGATCGCCACGGAAGTGACATACGGTGATCTGAAGGCCGGTCTGGACGGCGAGGGTGGCCAGCTCGGCTTTCCAGGCGCGGGTGCGGTAGCCGTTGGGGCCACCGGCGTCCGCGGTGATCAGCAGCCGTCGGGGAAGTCGTGGGTGAGGGTGGCCACCGGCTCGCCTTGGGGCCGCCACTGCCGGCCGGCGTGGCTGAACTGGCCGACCAGTTCCTTCCACCTCAACAGCCCGTTTACGACCTCCACCGGGCCTGCGTTTGAACCTGTCACCGCCACGCCCACCGGCCACCGTCGTCGACCTTGCCGAGCAGCGGCGGATACGGCGAAAACCGATCCTCGGCGGGCTGATCAACGAGTACGAACGAGCCGCATAGATCCTCAAGAAGCAGCAGGTCACCGCAGGTACCAGGGTTCTGAGCCCCTACACGCTCACCCAGGTCCTTGTGGGGACCCGCGCAGACCGGGCGGGACCGGGGCGGACGGCCGACCAACCCGATCATGCCAATAGACAGGCTTCGGTCTACGGATCAGATGTTCTGGTTGATCAAGCGTCTCCTCGCCCGTCACCGCTGAGAGCCCGGTGCCGCGCTGTTGGCCCTCTGCCGAGAGCGCAGGTGGCGATGGCTGATCTTGACGATGTGCGCGTTGTGTGCTCTCCAGCAGGTGCCGTCGTGGGGTAACCGGTGCCACTCCTGGTCAACGCGGGTCAGGGATCACGGCCGCTGGCGCGACCCGTGTGGTCGACGTGTGGTCATCCGCTGGTCCCGTGGGCCGGGGCGGTGCAGCTCAACGCGGGCCACTTCCTGCGACCCCGGGTCAACGCGCGGGTCGCTACACTGGGCCGTCGCGCCCTCGTAGCTCAGGGGATAGAGCATCGGTTCCCTAAGACGGTGCTCTCGCCACGTCCGCAGGGCTGACTACCTGCGGCATTGCTGATTCTTCTTCTCTTTGGTTGGTCGCATAAATGGGGCGCTGTGCTCGCTCGCGTAACAGCTGGGAAAGCGCGTCGCAGTGTTTCGAGTGCCTCCTGGGACTAATGGTTCCTTGAAGGCTAATTGCTGCTCGGGCGGGCGCATCGGTACTGACGATGCCGCCTGCGCCGCAGCCGCCGTTTGAGATCTTGCTGGTGAACGGGGTGGATCCGAGACGGCCACCGCGGGCTCTGACGCCCGTCGTTGTGCCGGAACTTGGCGCGGGAGCGCCCGGCCGTTGAAAGACTCGTCGGGTGAGGGGCTTCGGGTGGCGGGGGAGCCTTGGTCCTGCGGTGCCGGTGGCGCCTGCAGCCCGGGTGGACCGGTTCGAGGTGTTCTTCGACCTGGTTTTCGTCTTCTCGTTCTTCATCATTACCCGGTCCACGGCGCGGGATGTCACTGCCGGGGCGCTGTTTCACGCGCTACTGGTTCTCGCCGTGTTGTGGTGGTCGTGGGTGTTGCACAGCGTGGTCGCTACCCGGGTCCGGCTCAGCGAGGGCTTCGTGCCGGTGCTGATGACGGTCGGCATGGCGTCGCTGTTCAGCTTCTCCCTGTCGCTGCCGCAGGCGTTCCGGGATGTGCGGGGCGCCGCCGGGCCGATCACCGCGGCGGTCAGCTACGCCGTGTTCCGCCTCGTGCACGTGCTGCTCCTCTGGCACGCGCTGCGGGACAGCCCCGCCGAGCGCTGGCTCGACCACGAAGGCGACCTGCCGATCATCGAAGGCGCCCTGATCCGGCTGCAGGTCGGCCCCCCTGCCCGGCGACCGCCACCCGAAACCAGTCTGGCTGTGGACCTCCATCACCACGGCCACCGCCGCGGACGTGGACCGCAGCTGGCAGTCCTACCTGCGCAGATTCGACCTCGAACACACCTTCCGGCTCCTCAAACAGGCACTGGACTGGACCCGACCCAAGATCCGCACACCAGCTACGACGTCGGGAAGACCGTGAAACGCGCCCTCACCATCGCCGAACGACGAGATCAGACGGGTTGAACGACAAGCTAAGACTCCCAGAACCCGGGGGCTGAGACAGCCGCCGTCGTCACCAGCAACTCCTGGCGGGAAGAGGACTGCTGGCGGGCGATGACGCCGAACAGGTCGAAGAGCCGGTGTCCGCCATCGGGTCACACCCTTCGCACGACGACGCCGGCGGCTTCCAGTGCGTCAGCCTCGTCGTGTGGGGCGTCGTCTCCGGTCACGACGGCGTGCAGCGCGGACGTCGGCGCGACGAAGGCGAGGGCGGTGCGGGAGAACTTGCCCGCCTCGGCGACCGCGATGACGCGGTTGGCCGAGGCCATCACGGCACGCTTGATCGCAGCGTCGGCCAGGTCGTACGCGGTCAGGCCGTTCGAGGCGTTCAGGCCACAACAGCCGATGACTGCGGTGTCGAAGCGCAGCGCGGCAAGCGACGCCTCCGCGAGGGGGCCGGTGAGCGCCAACTCACCGGGGCGCGGCTCCCCGCCGGGCAGGAGAAGCCTCAGCTGGGGTGCGCCGACCAGTGCGTTGGCCGCGTGCAGGGACAGCGGCATGACGGTCAGGCGGCGGTGGGTCAGGGCGCGGGCCACTTCGAGGCAGGTAGTGCCGCTGTCGATGACGACCGCCTCGCCGTCGGCAATCATCCCGGCTACCGCTGCGGCGATGCGCTGCTTGACCGCCAGGTCATCGTGTGCGCGAAGCGCGAACGGGGGCTCCTCGCCGCGCAACAGCAGACTTCTGGCCCCACCGCGGTAACGCTCCAGGACGCCCTGTTCGGCCAGGATCTCCAGGTCTCGGCGGATCGTCATCTCCGAGGTGCTGGTCAGTTCCGCCAGCGCCGCCACGCTGAGCTGCCCGGCCTGCCGTACGGCATCGGTGATCTGTTGGTGTCGGTCCACGCTCGCCATGCGCTCATTGAACACCTCGTGCGTTCGATCAACAAGTTTTCGAACGCGTAGCATGTTTGTTATGTTCGAAGCATGACGAGATCCTTGCGGGCCGCCCGGCTGGCCACCTTCGCCTACTTCGCCCTCAACGGCTTCGTCTTGGGGATCTGGATCGTCCACATCCCCGCCGTCGAACACCGGGCAGGAATCAGCCACGCCGTGCTCGGCTGGCTCCTGCTGCTCCTCGGCGCCGGCGCCTTCGCCGGAATGCAACTGGTCGGGCCGCTTACCGACCGTTTCGGCGCTCGCAAGGTCGTGCCGCTGAGCGCGGCGCTGTGCAGTATGGCGCTGGTCCTGCCCGCGCTTGCCGCGAACGCGTGGACACTGGGCGTGGCACTGCTGGCATTTGGCATTGGCAACGGCAGCCTGGACGTCAGCATGAACACCCACGCTGTTCAGGTCGAAGCCCGGTACAAGCGTCCGATCATGTCCGCGTTCCACGCCGTGTTCTCCATCGGCGGAGTTCTCGCCGCGCTGGTCGGCGCTCGGACCCTCAGCTGGGGTTGGAGCACGACGGCCACCCTAGCCGCGGCCAGTCTCCTCGCCCTCGCCATCACCGCAGTCGTCGCACCCGCACTGTTACAGAGGCCAGAAGCCGCCAGCGCGCCGGAGCGCTCCACCGCCAAGGCCACCACCTGGCGGACCACGCCCCTACGCATCTGGGCGCTCGCCGCACTCGCCTTGATGCTGATGCTCAGCGAAGGCGTCGCCAACGACTGGAGCGTGCTGGCCATGCGCGACGTGCTCGACGCGCCCGCCGCCACCGCCGCCCTCGCCTACGGTGCGTTCGCCACCGCCATGACGATTGGGCGCTTCCTCACCGACCGGGTCGCCGCACGCTTCGGCCCCGTCGCCATCGTCCGCTACGGATCGGCACTGGCGGCACTCGCCCTCACGATGGTCGCCCTTTCACCATCGATCCCGCTGGCTATCGCCGGATGGGTACTGTTCGGTATCGGGCTGTCTGGCACCATCCCGCAACTCTTCAGCGCGGCCGGCCACGCCAACCCCAACGCCGCCGGAGCAAACGTCTCCCGCGTCGCCGGCCTCGGCTACCTGGGCATGCTCGCCGGGCCCGCCATCATCGGACCCCTCACCCACCTTACGCCGTTGAACTACACATTCTTCCTGCCCGTGGCCTTCTGCGTAGTCGCCACCCTCACCGCCGACGTCCTTCGATCCAAGGCAGAAGATCCGCAGCCACAGGTAGCCGACCTGCCAGCGGCCAGCGTCCGCGCCATCTGAGCCACACCTTGATGCCGCCGGCGGATTCTCCCGATCCTGTTAGAGCCTTCAACAAGATCAAGAAGAGTCATGCGTACGATCGTACAAACAACGTACGATCGTACGCAACGAAAGCGGGAACGCCGAAAATCCGGCTGAGGTAGACCCAGATGGCCGCCTCCCCCGGGGCGGGGCTGCGGCAGCGGGCTCGGCCGACCTAACGACCTCGTGCACGGTTGACGGTAGAAGGAGCAGCACCGTCTCATCGAACTTTGGGTGCAGCGGGTAGTGCCCTGATCCGCCGGGCGTTGTGTTCGATGCGGTCGGTGTGTTGGTGCTCGGACATGAGGCCGGCGATCGCGCGGATGCTGGCGTCGAAGGATTCACGTCGGCCGTGGTAGCGGCCCAGAATCCGCCAGTTCTTCAGGTGTCCGATGGCATGCTCGACGCGGATGCGCTGGGAGGAGTGCTGTTTGCGGATCGCCTCGTGCGCGGCGATGACGCTCGGTGGCAGTGAGGTCTGGCGTTTACGCGGTACAGCAACCGATCGAGCCGCAAGAGCTACCAGGCGGCGACCAGGAGCTGTGCGACGTCGGGGACGACCGCAGGAGATCGCATCGCCCGGAGCTACGGATCTGTGAGTGTCAGATCTGGCGGTTCTGGGTGAGCTGCCGCCAGGATCGGTGCTGGTGTTGTCGGGTGACTCGCTACGGATTTGGCTGAAGTGGACCTCACCTCAGCCGCAACCGCTGCCTAACGGAGAAATCATGCCCAATGAACAAGATCATCATATGGATGCAGTCGTCGCTCGACGGGCTTTACCTTTGGACCAAACGGCGAGTTCGCTGGCCGTACATCGGGAACGACCTGCACACCCATTTCGTCACCACGCTGCGCGAGGCGGGACTGTTCGTCTACGGCCGCGCGGTCTTCGAGATGATGGCGGCCTTCTGGCCGATCGCCGACACCCTTGAACAGCACGCCGAACCAGGACCCGTACGCACGGATCTGGCGGCCCAGGCCCAAGGTCGTCGTCTCCCGCACGCTGACCTCGGCGGACTGGAACGCGTCGGTGGTGGCCGACCCGGCGTTGGTCCGCAAGGCGGCCGACGCCGCGGACGGGCCCAGCTACGTCTTCGGTGGATTACAGACCGTCGCCGCCCTCGCCGAGGCCGACCTGATCGACGAGTACCAGATCTTCGTGCATCCCATCGTGCTCGGCGCCGGCACCCGATTCTTCCCGCCGTTGGCCCGGCGTCAGGCCATGACGCTCGTCGAGGCCCGCACCTTCGACGGCACCGTCACGAGCCTCCGGTACGCCCGGCGCGGGAGGTGTGACCCGGTCAGGACGTGCGGCGCGCCTGATAGACAAGTAGGGCTACCTGCACGCGGTTCTCGGCCGCGGTCTTGGACAGTATTCGCGACACGTGCGTCTTCACGGTCGCCTCGCTCATGAACATGTCGCCAGCGATGGAAGCGTTCGAGCTGCCTGCGGCGATTCCCTCAGCCACCTCCATCTCCCGTTCTGTGAGCTGCGCGAGCCGGCGCCGAGCCTCGTGCGTTTGCGGATCGCTTTCCCGACTGCTGATGTGCGACACCAGCCGCTCTGTGACCTGCGCCGAGAACACCGAATCACCGGCGGCCGCCATGTGCACAGCCCGCGCGATTTCCTGCGGTGCGGTCTCCTTGAGCAGGTAGCCGAGGGCGCCCGCCGCAAGCGCTTCCAGCACGTAGTGGTCGAGATGGAAGGTGGTGAGGATCAACACCGCGGGTGGATCCGGGCGCCGGCGCAGTTGCCGAGTCGCGGTGACGCCGTCCATGACGGGCATCTGGAGATCCATCATCACGACATCGACCGGATCGTTGCGAGTCCGGTCCAGGGCTTCCTGACCGTTGGCGGCCTCACCAACCACCTGGATGGTGGGATCTGCCGACAGCACCATGCGCAATCCGGTCCGCACCATGGCATCGTCATCAACGATCAGTACTCGGGTCACTTCCACGTCAGCTCCGCACACAGTTCGAATTGGTGGGATTCTGAGATGCCGTAATGCAATGTTCCGCCCGTCAGAGCGACTCGTTCTGTCAGCCCAATCAGGCCGCGATCGGACCCGGGCATCTCCAGCCTCTCGGCCGTCAGGGGATTGCGTATTTGCAGGAGTAAACCGCCGGATGTGCGCCGCAGGGTGAGCGACACAGCGGAGCCGGGGGCGTGTTTCCGGGCATTCGTCAGCCCTTCCTGGACGATGCGATAAGCGGCGCGTCCCACATCTGGCGGGACACCGTCCGCGATGTCGGGAGTCCTCGCTACCGCCACTCGCTGACCGGCGTCCGTGGCGTCGCGGAGCAAGTCGTCGACACGGTCCAGTCCCGGTTGCTCCAGTGATCGAGGCTCGTCGGCTCGCAGAACACCAATTGCCACGCGCAGTTCCTCCAACGCCTGGACGGCGGCAGATCTGATCAACTCGGCAGACCGGCGGACATCGCTCTGGGCCGGATCCGGCATGACATCGAGGCCACCCGCGTGCAGAGCCACGAGAGAGATCCGATGCGCGACGGCGTCATGCATTTCCCTCGCAATCCGGGTGCGCTCGGCACGGCGAATCTCTCTCTCCCGCAATTCTTGTTCCCGCTCCAGCCGCTCCGCCCGCTCCCGGTAAGAGTCGAGCAATGCTTTTTGCGCCTGCCGTAATGCACCCCAAGCGGTCAATGCCGCGGCGATGGCGACGTTGACCGTGAAGGTCAACAACAGCGAGCTGTTCTTGGGATACAGCGTCCAAAAGAAGCAGCCGCAGACGACATTGAACGATGCGATGAGCAGCGCCACCGTCAGCTGTCGATGGCGTGCCACGGCGTAAAGTGCCAACATATTTGCCAGTCCGCCGGAGGCGAATACGGCGGCGACCCCCGCCAAAGCCAGCGCCACCGGTACGGGCGCACGGCGAGAGAACACCAGGGCCGCGCTGGCCAAGGCACCGAACAGCACATCAATCCAGCGTGCTGCACCCGCCGGAGCCTGCTGCAGAACTCCATATAGAAGGGCAAGTCCGCCCGCGAACGAAACAAGCACCAAGAATGCGGGTCGGACATACGACAGCCACCCGCGGCCCGGCTGGATTGCGGTTTCGTCCTCGCTCACGCGACGAGCCTAGGGAAGAGATCGCCCGCATGCAATGCCCTTCCGTCGACCGCTCGTACAACTTTAGTTGGTGAGTCTGCCCGGAAGGATCGATGTGCGGTGTCGTGAAACCTGGCGGAATTGTGGCCATGAACTCCACCCCGACTTTGCAAACCATCGGCGAACGTACTCGAAGCTTCGTTGGCGACGTACTGAGGCCACCTAGCACGCCAACCGGGTCCCCTCGGCGGATCCTCGCCGCTCGACAGATCACCGCCGTGGTCGGCTCTCTCGCGACCCTCATTCAAGTGGTGATCTGGCTACTGATCGGTGTTATCGGCGGCGATCTGGACTCGCCATGGTGGCTTCTCACCGCGGTCGCCACCACCGCAGTTGTCGGCGGACTCACAGTCGCCGACGGGCTGGCCGCAGACATCCGATGACCGGACCGGACGCGCCAGCGGAACTCAGCGCGCCGCCCGGGCGCAACCCCACCCGAACCCCACACTCCTCTGGAGCAAACATGCCCACCACGTTCACCTCGATTCAGCGACGCGTCACAGGTCTGAGCGGAATCGCCGGCGGAGTCGTGTCGGTGCTGATGGTTGCGCTGTACTTCGTCTACTCCGGGCCGCCGCCCCTGGCGAACGTGCTCGGTCGCAACCTCATCACCGTCGCCACGTTCACTGGCTTCCTCATTTTCTCGGTCGGCCTGTCTCGCATGCTCAGGGCCAGCCGACATGGGGACCCGGGGCTCTCGGGAGCGCTTGCGGTCACGGCGCTACAGGCCTATGTCGTGGTCACCCTGGTTTCCGCGTCGTTGGAGACCGGAACGTCCCTGTGGTACCCGGACGGTTCCCTGGATCCGACCGTGGACGGCCCGCTCGCGTCCGCGGTCGTCCTCCTGCACGGCCCCATCGCTCGGGTCCTCGTGGCCACGTACCTTATCGCGCTGAGCATCGCGACCCGTAATGGTATTTTCTCGGCCCGGGTCCGTCGATGCAGCATCATCCTGGCCGCAGCCAACCTTGCGCTCGTGCCGTCACTCTTCTTCGGCATGGACGCGGCCTCGTTCTACGCCGCAAACGGTTGGGGCTCTGTCGCCCTCATCGGACTGATCAACGTGATCTGGTTCGGCGTCCTGGGCCGAGCGGTCCTCAAGACCGGAGTGACTGCTGCATCAAGCGGGGAACGAATTCATTCGCTCACTCGTTGACCGAGATCCAACTCCCGGACCGCAAGGGGCTGTCCCGGTAGCGGTGGCCCCCGGGGCGATAACAGCAACAGCGTTGAACAAGGAGTCCGACCTGCCGCAGCGCGGGTCGGACCCTTGCCGGCCGGCCATCTCTTGCCCGTGGCATCGACGTGTCGAGCTGGGCCGGGTGAGCCCGCCCGCAGGCACCGGCTGCGACCCGGACGGCCGATGTCATCTCAGCGCGGCTGCCTTGCCCAGCAGCAGGGACCGTTCGCGGGCATTGCGGCACGCCGCGGTCGTTGAGGAGGGCCACGACGTCCATGTCGTTCTCGGGAGGGCAGCCAGTGGGGTTGCCCATCGGTGGGTCGCCTCTGGACTTCGGCCCACTGTCTGGCAAAGTCAGGGTGCGCGTACGAGGGCGCTGTCAGGTGCCGAAGCGGCGGCGGGAGTCCTCGATCGCGCAAGTCCCCTTCAGTCCCAGCCGGACGCTCCGCACGGCGCATGCCCACGTGGCGAGGCTCTGAAGGTCGCGGACGTTAGCTCGGACGCGCCGGCCGCCGTCCGCAATCACCCGCCGTTCCGCAAGGTCCAGGAGCGGCTGTCACATCTCTCGCCGCTCCTGCCGCTCGCGCTCGCCGGTGTGGTGGCATTCGCCGTTGCTTCTACCACCGGGACGCCTCCGATGCGCCACCATGCCCCCCAAGTCTGGGCAGCCGCTGGCCGCTGGCCGGGATATCACTGGGGGTCGGCCTCCTGATCCTCACCGGACTGGCCATCGCCGCCCGACCGCGCCGGAAGGCTGCCATGGCCCGGCTGGCCCATGTTCTCAAAGGGATACACCAAGCTGCCGAACCCCGGCGCGACAGTTGAGCAGGACCATCGCCAATCGTCGCGAAACAACTGAAACCCTGGCGGCACCCAGCAACACCAGGGCGAGGCCGTAGAGAGTCCCCCTGCCCGGCCCGAGAACACTCATACGCCCGGAACCTGGAGGTCGGGGCAGGCAGCAGTAGGCGCGGTCGAGGTTCCAAGGACTAGGCGGCTCCGCTGCCTGGTTGACCTATGCTCGCGGTCATGTCCCTGGCGAGTGCGGGCGGCGCGAGCCGCTGGTTCGGGTCGGTGGCGCAGTCCACCGGCGATGGGCAGGTCTTCGTCTTCCCGCATGCCGGTGGCATCGCCGCGTCGTTCATGGAGTGGCAGGCGATGGCTGAGCCGGAGCTGTCGTTGCAGGTCGCGCTGATGCCGGCCAGGGGGATCCGGATGCACGAGCCGCCCGTCGACGACATTACGGAGCTGGTGGATCAGCTGACGACGGCGGTCATCGAGCGGGCGTCGGGGCCGTTCCTGCTGTTCGGGCACAGCCTGGGCGCGCTGGTGGCGTTCGAGGTGGCCCGGGAACTGCGCCGCCGGGGCGCACCCGATCCGCTGGCGCTGCTGGTCAGCGGGGCCGAGGCGCCGCAGACCCGGCTGATCACGCAGCGCTGTCACGATCTCGACGACACCGGCCTGATCGAGGCGTTGCGCGACTTCGGGGCCACCCCGGCCGGATTGCTGGCGGACCGGGAGATGATGGAGATCATTCTGCCGGGTATCCGGGCCGACTTCGCCCTGTCCGAGCGGTACGCCTACCGTGCCGAGCCGCCGCTGGAGCTGCCGGTGCACGTGCTGCTCGGCGACGGGGACGAGCACGTGGACCTGGACCGGGCGGCCGGGTGGGCGCTGGAATGCGCGGCCCCGCCACAGCGACATGTGTTCGCCGGTGGGCATTTCTTCCTGACTGACTACCAGTCGGAAATCTTGGACCTTATGCGCCGCATCGTCGCCCGTCACACCGCTGTGGCGTAATTATCGACAAAGGATGTGTAAGGACTCTTGCCCGCACCGGCGCTTCCATTGTGTCGGGTGTTCGACCTGGCGGACCGGCGAGACGCGGTGCTACAGTTCGCCATCCGTTCATCGATGGGACGTCGCTGACGAGGCGGCAAACCGTTGCGTGCGCCGAGGTGCTCATGAGCCCGTCGTACTTGCCGTCCTTGATTCTGCGTGAGTACTTGCATACGGTGGCGACCGTCCACCCCCAGCTGCGCGAGGTGCTTGATTTCGAGCGCCCGGGTGCGGCTGCGGCGCTGGCGGAGCTGGCCGCCACGGTGAGCGAATTCGACACCGACTCCACCGGCCGGGGCGATTCCTATCGCCGGGCCCAGCGCGACACCCTGGTGCGCTGGACCGGAATGCGGCAACTGCTGGAGCTGGCCGCTCCAGCCGGATCCGAGCCGGTCACACTCATCCTGGACGTGCTCGGCGGCGACGGCACCGTGGCGCGCGCGGCGAGCAGCCAGTCCGCCTGTTTCGAGTCCAAGCTGGCGTTCATCACGGGCGACCTGTCCGGCCACATGGTCGACAAGGCGCTCGCGCACGGCCTGCCCGCCGTGCGCCAGGCCGCGCACTTCCTGTTTCTGCGCGCTGCCAGCCTGGACGCGGTGCTGCTCGCCTACGGAACGCATCACATCCCGGCACACCAGCGGCCGCTGGCGGTGGCGGAGGCGGCCCGGGTGGTCCGCCCCGGTGGCCGGATCGTGCTGCACGACTTCGACGAGTCGAGCCCGATGGCCCGATTCTTCGGTGAGGTGGTGCATTCGCACGCCTCCGGTGGCCACGACTACCAGCATTTCAGCCGGGCGGAACTGGCCAGCCTGTTCGCCCAGGCCGATCTGCCGGTGCGCATCGTCGACCTCTATGACCCGCTGATCGTGCGCGCCGACACCGCACAGTCCGCGTACGCGCGGATACGCGACTATGTCGGCGACATGTACGGGATACGGGAATTTTTCGCGACGCTGAGCGATGACGAGGTGTGGCGGCTGCTGACGCACCACTTCGACCACACCGGCTACCTGGCCGCGCTCGGTGGCCGTGACGACATCCCGGTGCGGCCGGTGCTCTACCGGACCGACGGGCAGTTCGTCGCCGAAGTGCCCAGGATGGCGATCGTCGCGGTCGCGACAAGGACGGCATGACCCCATGTCCAGCCCGCGCTACCTGATCGATCTGGTGCACCGGCCCTCGGGCGCCGACGCCGACCGGCCCGCGATCGTCGCCCCCGACGGGGAGCTGAGCTACGCACAGCTGTGGCAGCGGATCGGCGCGACGGCCGAACTGCTGCGCCGGGCCGGGATCAGGCCGGGTGACCTGGTCGGCCTCTACCTGCACCGGTCCGCCGACTACGTGACGTCGCTGCTGGCGACGCTCACGGTGGGCGCGGTCGCGGTGCCGATCGATCCCGAGCTGCCCTCCGGCCGGGCCGAGCAGATGCTCGCCATGGCCGCACCCCGGCTCGTCCTGTACGCGGACCGGCCCGCGACCGTCGCCGCGCCGGCGGGCACCCGCTGGCGCGATGTGCGTACCGCCAAGGTGGTGGCGGGGACCGATCCGCTGGATCGCGCGGGCTGGCTGCCGCCGGGGGAGCAGGCCGCGCTGGTGTTGTTCACCTCGGGTTCCACCGGCCAGCCGAAGGGTGTCGTGCTGCACCACGCCGGGCTGGTCAACCGGCTGGCCTGGGGCCACGACTGGTTCGGTTTCGCCGCCGACGACCGGGTGCTGCACAAGGCGTCGATCGGGTTCGACGCGTCGGTACACGAGATCTTCTCCCCGCTCATCGCCGGTGGCACCGTGGTCATCGCGGGGGCGGGCCTGCAATTCGACAGTCTCGGCCTGGTCCGGCTGATCCAGCGGGAAGCTGTCACGACCGCGCATTTCGTGCCGACCATGCTGCGGCACCTGCTCGACGAGCCGGAACTGCCCGGATGTGTCACGTTGCGGCGGGTGCTGTGCGGCGGTGAGGCGCTGGACATGCAGCTGGTCCGGCGGTTTCGTGCGGCGCTGCCGGCCGGGCTGTTCAACGGGTACGGCCCCAGCGAGACCTCGATCAACGTGTCCTACTGGGACTGCTCCGAGGCGTACGCGGGCAGCATCGCCCCGATCGGCCGGATCATCGGCGGGGTGTCGGCGCGGGTGCTGGACGAGGAGTTCCGGCCGGTCGCCGACGGCGAGACCGGTGAGCTGTGGATCGGCGGGGTCGCGGTCGGCCTGGGCTACCTGCGCGACGACGAGCGGACGGCGCACCGTTTCCGGCCCGATCCGGCGCAACCGGGCGCCTGGCTCTACCGCACAGGTGACCTGGTGCGGGTCGCGCCGGAGGGTTTCCTGGAGTTCCGGGGCCGGGTCGACGACCAGGTCAAGATCCGGGGCATCCGGGTGGAGCCGGGCGAGGTCGCCGCGGTGCTGCGCAAGCATCCCGCCGTGCACGACGCGGTGGTCGTCGCCGTGCCGGACGAGGACGGGCCGCGCCTGGTCGGATACGTGGTACCGCAGCCACGCCGGGCCCCGACGATCGGCGGGCTGCCCCGGTTCCGGCTGCCCAACGGCATGGCGGTGACGGCGGCGTCGCCGGACGAGGCCGTCTTCCTCTACCGGCAGATCTTCGACCACGCGGAGTATTCCCGGTTCGGCGTACGCCTCGGTGACGGCGCGGTCGTTGTCGACGTGGGCGCCAATATCGGCCTGTTCTCGCTGTGGGCGACCCGGCAGGCACGCGATGTGCACCTGATCGCGGTCGAGCCGAACCCGGACACGCTGCCGTACCTTCGGGCCAACCTCAGCCTCTACGCCGAGTCCGCGACCATCGTGGAGGCCGCGGTGACCGATGTGGCGGGCACGGCCGAGCTGATCTCGTTTCCCGAGCTGAGCTACCTGTCCGGCCTGGGCGCCGACCGGGCCGACGCCGCGTCGGACCTGGTCCGGTCGCACTACCGGCAGGGTGGCGGCGACGCCGACGAGGCCGAGCAGGCCGCGCTGCTGGCCGACGCGCACCGGCGCCTGACCTCGGTGGCGCACGTGGTGCCGACGGTGACCCTGTCCGCGCTGCTGGACCGGTTCGGCCTGGACCGGGTTGACCTGCTGAAGGTCAACACCGAGGGCGCCGAGCTGAGTGTGCTGCGCGGCCTGCGCCCGGAGCACTGGCCCCGCATCGGCCAGGTGTGCCTGGAGGTCGAACGCAGCAGCGTGACCGCGCCGCAGGTGCGCGAGCTGCTGTCGGCGGCCGGGTTCGAGGTGCACGAGATCGGCGACTGGAACGTCGGGGCGGACGCCGATGTCAGCTACCTCTACGCGATGCGGCCGCAGGGTCAGCCGCCGGCGGCCTCGCCCTGGGACGAGCCCGCCGACCAGCTGCTGACGACCGGGCTGCTCCAGGGATACCTGGCGTCGGTGCTGCCGCCCGCGATGCACCCGGACCAGCTCGTCTTCGTCGACAGCCTGCCCCGCCTACCCAACGGCAAGGTGGCCCGGCTGGAGCTGCCGCCGCCACCCCGGCGGCACGCGGAATCGGCCCCGGAGCAGGGCAGCGCCCTCGCCGACCGGCTGCGCGAGGCGTGGCGGGTCACGCTCGGCGTCGACGCCGTCCATGACGACGACAACTTCCTCGCCCTCGGCGGGCACTCGCTGACCGCGCTGCGGGTGGTGCACCGGGTACGCGAGATGGCCGACCTGGAGGTGTCGCCGGCGAGCTGCCTGCGCGCCGGGTCCTTCGCCGACTGGTTGACCCGGGTCACGGACGCGAGACGCGATGTCAGCCCCCCTCGGTAACGCGCCGCGGCACGTCGTCGTGGTGGGCAGCGGCCAGCTCGCCCGCTCGCTGTGCGATTCCCTGGCCTCGATGCAAACCCCCCAGCGGATGCGCGTGACCGTGCTGGCCCGTAACCTCACCGCCGCCCTCGGCGTGGCCCGGGGCGCGCAGGTTCGCGCCACGGTCGCCGGGACCGGGGTCGACTTCACCGGCGAGCCGTTCACCGCCGAACCGTCCACCGACCCCGGCGGCGGGTACGCCGCCAACGCCGTGTCGATGGCCCGGCTCCGCCCCGACGTGCTGGTCTGCGCCGCGTCGACCCAGTCGCCGTACGAGCGGGTGCACACGCCGTCGGCCTGGACGGAGCTGGTCGCCACGGCCGGCTTCGGGATGACGCTGGCGTTGCAGGCGGAGCTGGTGTCCCGGCTGGCCGCCGCGCTGGCCGGCGGCGCACCGGACGCGGTGCTGGTCAACGGCTGCTTCCCGGACGCGGTCAACCCGCTGCTGGCTGCGCTGAATCTGCCCGTGCTGTGCGGCATCGGCAACGTGGCGACCCTGGCCGCGTGTCTGGACGCCGCGCTGGGCCGTCCCGGGCCGCGGCGGCTGGCTGTGCTCGGCCACCATGCCCACCTCCCCGCGCCCGACCCGGACAGCACCGGGGACAACACCGCCGAGGTACGCGCCTGGCTGGACGGCCGGCCCGTCCCGGACGTCACCGGGCTGTTGGCCGGCTACCGTGCCCTGCCCCGGCCGCAGCTGAACGCGCTGGCCGGACATGCCGCCGCAGCCCTGGTGGCGGGGCTCGCCGCCGACGCGGGTGAGGTCGTGGCGAGCCTGCCCGGGCCGCTGGGGCTGCCCGGCGGCTATCCGGTCCTGATCAGCGGTGGCCGGGCGCAGCTGCGGCTGCCGCCCGAGGTCAGCGCGGCGCAGGCCGTCGCCTGGAACACCGCCGCCGGGCACCGGGACGGCGTCGAGGTCAGCGACGGCCACGTGCGTTATCCGGAGCACGCCCGGGCGGCGCTGTCGGCGTACCAGCCGGAACTGGCCGAAGGCTGGCGCGTGACCGAAATGCCAGAGGTCTTCGCCCGGTTCATCGCCCTGCGCGACCATCTGCGAGCGGCGCCACCGACGCCGGCGCATGCCCCTCGTGTGTTGGAGGAATCCCGATGCCCGTGACCGCCCCGACCACACGCAACCTGATCACCGACTATTACGACGTCATCGCCTCCGCGGTGGATCAGTGCGGCGCCGTCCCGGGCGGCCCTGCCGGGACGCCCGGCTTCGCGCCCGGCTTCGACCTGCCCGAGCTGACCCCGGCGGTGCGCGAATACTACGCCGCCGCCACCGCGAGCTGGTCCCCGCTGGGCGAATACGGCGGGCACAACCTCCAGCTGCTCGACCTGACCGCGAACCCGGGCACCCAGACCACCAAGACGTTCGCGTCGATGGTGATCGTCGCCCGGGCGGTGGAATACATCCGGCGCACCGGGACCCGGCTGTGCATCTTCACGCCGACCTCCGGCAACAAGGGGGTCGCCCTGCGCGACGCGGTGGCCCGCACCTACGCGGCTGGGCTGGTGACGCCGGAGCAGCTGTCCATCGTGGTGCTGGCGCCACAGTCGACCCGGCACAAGTTCCGCCACGACGCGCTGGCCGCCGACCCGCGGTCACGCCAGGTCAACCCGCTGCTGCGCTACACCGGCAGCGACCCGGAAGGGGTGAAGGCGCTCGGCCGCGCGTTCGTCGACGAGTACGCCGCCACGATGCAGGACAAGCACGGCGTCACGCTGTGGTACACCCTCGACCTGAAGAACTACCTGGTCGCGGACGCTGCCCGGGCCGCCTTCGAGGCTGACGTGGCCCCGGCCAGCGCTGCCCGCCCCCGCTGGCACGCCCACGCCGTCTCCAGCGCCTTCGGCCTGCTCGGCTACAACCTGGGCCGCGACGTGCTCGAAGCGGCGGGCCAGGCCAGCACGGCCGACCGCCCGGGCTTCCTGCTCGTGCAGCACCTCGGTACGCCCGACATGGTGCTCAACCTGCGCCACGGTTCGTTCGAGCGGAACAACTGCCCGGCCTACACGCTGGATGAGGGCGTGGGCGCCTGGACACAGGACAAGGACCCGCACTTCCCGGCCGTCACCGACGACCCGGCCGAGGTGCTCGACCCCACCTTCTACACCCACCGCCCGGTGACCTCCCCGGCGATGAACGCCTTGATCGAGCGGCACGGTGGCGACGGCATCGTCGTGTCGCGGCGCGAGTGCGCCCAGCGCTACCCGGTGGCCCGGGACTGGCTGGCCAACGCCGGGCTCAACCTGCCCGCCGACCCCGAGCAGCTGCGGGAGTGGTCGATCGTGATGGCGCTGACCGGTGTCTGCAACGCCATCGACCGCGGCCTGGTGCCGGCCGGGCACGACATCGTGGTGCACGGCACCGGCAGCTACGCCAACGACTTCGCCGTCGCCGTCGCGGACGCCGAGGTGTCCACGGTCGCCGACATCGTGGCCGCCGTCCTCAGCAAATGGTGAGCCTGGCGTACTCCGACCGCCCGCTCGGCCTGTCACCCGAGCGGGCCGCCTGGCTTGCCGCGCAGGCCCACGCCGCCGGGGTCACCCCGGCCGCGGTGGTCCTCACCGCGACCGCCCTGCTGGTACGCCGGTACACCGGCGCCCAGGTCGTGACGCTGCGGCACGGCGACGACCTGGTGGCGCTGGATCTGACCGCCGACGCCCCGATCCGCGAGCTGTGGCGGTCGGTGCGCCCGGCACCGCCGGGTTCCACCGCCGACGCCAGCGTCCGGTTGAGCCCCGACCTCGGCGAAGGCGCCGTGTCGGGGCTGCCCGGTGACTACGCCGATGACCTCTGCGCCGACCTGACCGAGTTTCTGTCCGCGCTGGACCCGGCCGCGTCGTCGGCCGACGTGTTGCCGTCGGCCCGCTACGAGCAGCGCCGGGCACCACAACTGGCCCGGCTGCACGGGGGCGACGGCACCGAAGCCGACGGCGTACGCGGTGACACGATCCCGGCCGCGTTCGCATCGGTCGTCGCCGCGCACCCGCAGCGGATGGCGGTGCTGGCCGACGACGCGACCGTGACCTATCGGGAACTCGGCGCCGCCGTAGCCGCGACCGCCGTGGCACTGGCCGACCCGGGCACCGGCTCGGCGCCGCCCGCGCCGGTCGGGGTGCTGTGCCGCCACGGCGTCGCCACCATCACCGGCATCCTGGCGGTGCTGGCGTCGGGGTCCGCGTACGTGCCGCTGGACACCGTGTTCCCGGCGGTCCGGCTGGCCGGGATGCTGCGCGACGCCGGGGTGCGGGCCATCGTCACGGACCCCGAGCACGCGCGGCTCGCCGCCGCGCTGGCCGCCGAAGCCGGGCTGCCGCAGCTGCCGATCGTGCACCTGCAGCCGGGCACCGCCCCGGCCGACCTGTCGCTGCTGCGGGGGCCCGCGCGGCCGGACGACCCGGCGTACGCGCTCTACACCTCCGGGTCGACCGGAATGCCGAAGGGTGTGGTGCAGAGCCACCGCAACGTGCTGTTCGGCGTACGCAACCACGTGTGCAACTTCGTCATCCGGCCGGACGACCGCACCAGCGTGCTCACCTCGTTCGGCTACGACATGGCGGTCACCGACACGTTCAGCGCCCTGCTGTCCGGCGCCGCCGCCGTCCCCGTCGACGTTCGCGCGCACGGCCTCGGCCACCTGACCAGCGCCCTCGCCGACCGGCGCGTCACGATCTACCACTCCACCCCGACCGTCTACCGATACCTGGTGGCGAGCCTGGGCGAGGGCGGGCGGCTGCCGTCCATCCGCGCCGTCGTGCTCGGCGGCGAGGAGGTGACCCGGCACGACGTAACGCTGGCCCGGCGGTCGTTCGCGCCCGGTGTGGTGTTCGTCAACGGGTACGGCACCACCGAGATCAGCTTCGCCGCGCAGCACCACCTGCCGGCGGGTGCGCCGCTGGAGCAGGCCGTCGTGCCGATCGGGCACCCGCTGCCGGGCATCGAGGTGGTGCTGGCAGACCCGGCCGGGCGTCCGACCTGCCTGACCGGCGAGGTCATCGTGCGTACCCCGCACGTCGCACTGGGGTACCTGGGCCGGCCGGAGCTCACGGCGGCCCGGTTCATCGAGCACGGCGGGGTGCGGGCGTACCGGACCGGGGACATCGCGCGGCGGCTGCCCGACGGGACGCTGGTCTATCTGAGTCGCAGCGACCGGATGGTGAAGATCCGCGGCCATCGCGTGGAGCTGGGCGAGATCGAAGCCCGCCTGGCCGGGTTGCCCGGGGTGGGCCAGGCGGCCGTCGTGGCCCGGCGCAGCGTGGCCGTTGCCGGCACCGGCGAGCACGAGATCATCGCGTACGTGGTCCCGGCCGTGGGGGCGAGCGTCGAGCCGGGACGCCTGCGGGAGCAGTTGGCAGCGGTGCTGCCGGACTTCATGGTGCCCCGGGCCGTGGTGGCGGTGGCGCAGCTGCCGATGGGCCCGACCGGCAAGCTCGACCAGGCCGCCCTGCCCGATCCGGATGCCGAGGCCGGGCGAATCGTCACGGGGGCCGGCGGGCCGCCGTCGGGGCCGCTCGAGGAGACGATCGCGGTGGCCTGGTGCGCGGTGCTGGGACTGCCCGCCGTGGACCGTCAGGTGGGCTTCTTCGAGTTGGGCGGGCATTCGCTCCAACTCGCCCTGGTGCAGCGGCACCTGGAGGAACGCCTCGACCGGCGGGTGCCGCTGGCCCGGCTGATGGAGTTTTCGACGGTGGCGGCGCTGGCGGCACACCTGGGGGCGGCGGCCGGCGCTGACGGCGTACCGGCGGACGGTCGCCTGGTGGCGGTCAGGCAGCGGATGGCGCGGCGCAGAGCCGCGCGGGGCGGTGGCGGCGGGCAGGGGGAGACGTGAGCGAGGACGACCAGATCGCGGTGGTGGGCCTGTCCTGCCGGGTGCCCGGCGCGGACGACGCACCCGCCATGTGGCAGAACCTGCTGTCCGGGGTGGACTCGGTGCGTCGGTTGACCGCCGCCGAGGGTGCGCTCACCGACCCCGACTGGGTGCCGGTGTTCGGGCGGCTCGACGACCTGGACGGTTTCGACGCGGACCTGTTCGGCTATCCCGCCGAGCTGGCGGCGCTGCTCGATCCGCAGCATCGGCTGTTCCTCGAGGTCGCCTGGCGCGCCCTGGAGGACGCGGGAATCGATCCCGACCGTGACCCGGCCCAGGTCGGCGTGTTCGCCGGCTGCGGCCCCAACCGCTACCTGCACCATCACCTGCTGGGCAATCCCGCCCTGAAGCCCGGCTTCGGTGGCCTGGCCGAGGACTGGGACGACGCGCTGACCGGCTCGGGCTGCGACTACCTGCCGACGCGCACCGCGTACGCGCTGGGGCTGGCGGGACCGGCCGTGGCGATCCAGACCGCCTGCTCGACATCGCTGGTCGCGGTGTGCCAGGCGGCGCAGAGCCTGCTGGACTACCGCTGCGACCTGGCGATCGCCGGTGGCTCGGCGGTCGTCTCCACCCGGCAGGCCGGTTACCGCCTGCGGCCGGGCGGCCTGCTGGCCACGGACGGGGTGTGCCGCCCCTACGACGCGGCCGCGACCGGGCAGGTGTTCGGCAACGGCGCCGGCGCGGTGGTGCTCAAGCGCCTCGCCGAGGCGCGAGCCGACGGCGACAACGTCTACGCCGTCATCCCGGGCTGGGCGGTGAACAACGACGGCGCGGACCGGCCCGGCTTCATCATCCCGGGCGTGGCCGGGCAGGCGGCGGTGCTGGCGGAGGCGCTGGCGTCGGTGGGCTGGGACCCGGCCGAGGTGGGCTACCTGGAGGGTCACGGCACCGGCACCCCGGTGGGCGACGCGATCGAGGTCGACGCCCTGGCTCGGGTACGCCGGCGCAGCCGCAGCCCGCTGCTGCTCGGCTCGGTCAAGGGCAACCTCGGCAACCTGGACGCCGCCGCCGGCGTGATCTCCCTGATCAAGACCGTGTACGCCGTCCACACCGGACAGGTCCCGGGGACGGCGCACTTCACCCGCTCGCACGACGATGTCGACCTGGCCGCGGCGGACGCCGAGGTCAGCGCGCAGACCCGGCCGTGGACCGGGCACCGGCGGGCCGGGGTGAGCTCGTTCGGCCTCGGCGGCACCAACGCGCACGTGCTGGTGCAGCAGGCGCCCGGTGCGGACGACCATGACGAGTCGAACAGCGAGCTTGGACAGGAACGTCACGACCGGATGGTGCTGGGGCTGTCGGCGGGCAGCCCGACGGCGCTGCGGGAGTTGGCCCGGCGGCTGGCCGAGCGGCTCGCCGTGGGTGACCTCGCCGTGGCGGACGTGGCGCACACCCTGGCGGTGGGACGGCGGCGGCTGGCCTACCGGGCTGCCGTCGGATGCGCCGACGCCCAGGAGGCGGTCGGGCAGTTGACCGCGCTCGCGCAGGGCGAACCGGTGGCCCACGACGCCGCCGCGCGCTCCTGGCGGGACGGTGGCGACCTGCCTGCGGTGCGGGGGCGGCGGGTTCGGCTGCCCGGCTATCCGTTCCAGCGGACCCGACACTGGATCGAGGCAAACCGATGAACGGCCCCCACCTGCCCTATCCCGAGCTGTGCCTGCCCGACCTGGTCGCCGGGCACGCCCAGCGGCGCCCCCACGCGCCCGCCGTCGTGCAGGGCGACCTGACCCTGAGCTACCGCGACCTCGTCGGCCGGGCCAGCGCCCTCGCCGCGTCGCTGCGCGCCCACGGCATCGCCCCGGACGACCTCGTCGGTGTCTGCGTGGACCGCCGCCCGGACCTGGTGGTCGCCCTGCTCGGCGTGCAGGCGGCCGGCGCGGGGTATGTCCCGCTCGACCCGGCGCTGCCGCCGCAGCGGTTGCGCGAACTGTCCGCCGAGGCCCGCCTTGACGTCATCGTCGGTGCGCCCACCGCCGCGCCCGAAGCCTTCGGCGATGTGACCGTGCTGGGCGTACCAGCCGAAACGGCGCCCTGGCAGCCGACGCCCGCGACGCTGTCCACCACGGCGTACGCGATGTTCACGTCCGGGTCGACCGGGCAGCCCAAGGGCGCGGTGATCGAGCACCGGGCGCTGACCGAGAAGGTCACCAACATCGCGGACTTTTCCAACTACGGCGAGGCGACCCGGTGCCTGGCCTTCGCCTCCATCGGGTTCGACGCGTCCGTGGCCGACCTGCTCGCTCCGCTCGCCGCCGGCGGCACGGTCGTGCTGGCCGGCGACGCCGAGCGGGCCGACCCGACCCGGCTCTACCGGGTGTGCGCCGAACAGGGCGTCGACGTGGTGGTGCTGCCGCCGCCGATCCTGCCGCTGCTGGACCCGGCCCGGCTGCCCGGCGTACGGCTGGTCATGACCGGTGGGGAAGCGACCGGCCCGGAGCAGGTCGGCCGGTGGACCGAGGGAGGCCGCCGGTTCATCAGCGTCTACGGCCCGACCGAGGCGACGGTGTTGGTGTCCTGGTTCGAGGGCAGCGGCACCTGGACCCGGCCCATCCCGATCGGCAGGCCCGCCGCCAACCACCGCATCCACCTCGTCGACGACAGCCTGCGCGAGGTCGGCCCCGGTGAGATCGGCGAGGTGCTCGCCGGCGGGCCGGGGCTGGGCCGCGGCTACCTGTTCGACGCCGCGCGCACGGCCGAGCGGTTCATCCCGGATCCGTTCACGCCGCAGCCCGGGCAGCGGCTCTACCGCACCGGTGATCTCGCCCGATGGTTGCCGGACGGGAGCCTGGAATTCCTCGGCCGCGCCGACCGGCAGGTCAAGATCCGCGGACAGCGCATCGAGCTCGGCGAGGTGGAGGCGGTGCTGCGCCGCCACCCCGAGGTGGGCAACGCCAGCGTCCAGGCGGGCGTCGGCCCCGGCGGCCAGGAACTCGTTGCGTACGTGGCGACCGGCCTGGACGTGGCGGACCTGCGCGCCTACTGCGCGCGGCTGCTGCCGCCCGCGGCCGTCCCGGCGCGGATGTTCACCATGGCCGAGCTGCCGATCACCATCAACGGCAAGATCGACACCGAGCGGCTGGTCGCCCTCGCCGAACCCGCCCCGGCACCGCAGGGCGAGGCACCGGCCACCGACACCGAACGCCTCATCGCGCAGGCCTGGGCGGTGCTGCTGGACGAGCCGGCCCTCGACCGCGACGCCGACTTCTACGACCACGGTGGGCACTCCATCACCGCGATGCGGCTGGTCGCCGACCTGCGCAAGCGGCTCGGCCGGAACATCGCGATCGAGGACGTGCTGATCGGGCGTACGCTGCGCGGCATCGCCGCCCGCGCCGACGCCGCCGCCGAAGCCGGCCCGGCCACCGCTTCCCGGGGCCGTCCACCGGCCCTGTCCCCGGCACAGCAGCGGCTGTGGTTCCTCGACCGCTACTTCCACGCCGCCGCATCGGCCTACAACGTCGCCTTCGCCGAACGGCTCACCGGCCCCCTCGACATCGCGGCCCTGGCCACGGCCCTCACCGCCGTCGCGGACCGCCAGCAGATCCTGCGCTGGCGCATCCCGGACACCGACGGCGTCCCGTACGCCGTGGCCGACCCGCCCGCGCCGGTGCCGCTGCCCGTGCTCGAACTGGCCCCGGGCACGGAACTCGCCACCCACCTCGCGACGGGCGCGGCGGCACCGTTCACGCTGGCCACCGACACGCTGTGGCGGGCCGAACTGATCCGCACCGGCGCCGACGAGCACGTGCTGGCCGTCTACGCCCACCACGCCGTGTTCGACGGCTGGTCCCAGTCGCTGTTCTACGCCGACCTCGCCACCGCCTACCGCGCCGCGCTCGGCGACGGGCCGCCGCTGCCGCCACTGCCCGCCACCTACGGCGACTATGTCGCGTGGCGCGCCGACCGCTCCCGGCGACGCGCCCAGCAGGACCTGGACTGGTGGCTGGAGCACCTGACCGGCGTCCCCGTCGTGCTGGAGCTGCCCGGAGGACGAGACCGGCCCGCCGAACAGACCTTCACCAGCGCGGCCGTGACCACCCGGCTGGACCGGGCCGCGACCGCCGCCCTCACCGACCTCGCCGCCGGGCTCGGCGCGACCCCGGCCGCCGCCGTGCTGGCCGCGTTCGCGCTGGTGCTGGCCCGGCGCACCGGCCACCCGGACCTGGTCATCGGCACGCCCACGGTGGACCGGCGAGCCGCCGACTTCGAGCAGATGGTCGGGTTCTTCATCGAGATCGCACCGCTGCGGCTGCGTCAGGCCCCCGAGGCGGGCTTCGCCGAGCATGTGCGCGCCGCGTGGGAGGAACTCCTCGCCGCGCTCGCGCACCCGGAAGCGCCGGTGGAACGCCTCGTCGGCGGGTTCGGCCTCGGGGGCCTGCTCGACCGCAGCCCACTGGTGCAGGTGCTGTTCAACATGTACACGTTCGACGAACCGAAGCTGGACCTGGCCGGGCTCGACAGCGAGCCGGTGCCGGTGGCCGCGCCCGGGTCGCCGTTCGATCTCACCCTCTACGGCGTGACCCGGGACGGGCACCTGCGCGTGGAGATCGTCTTCAACCCGGAGGTCTACGGCACCGACCTGATGACGGCCCTGCTCGGCGAGGTCGAGCAGCTGCTGCGGGCCGGAACCGCCGATCCGCGGCAACCCGTGTCACAACTGCCCGGCTGGACAGCCATCCCAGCCGGGACGCCGGGCCACGTGACCCGGGCCGCCCGGGTCAAACGGGCCGTGGGCCGGTCGGGCGCGATCACCCAACGCCCCGCCACCGCCACCGAACGCCAGATCGCGTCGGTCTGGTGCAACGTGCTCGGCATACCGGAAGTGGCGGCCACGGACAGCTTCTTCGACATCGGCGGTGGCTCACTGGCCGTCGCCGTCGTACAGCGGCAACTCAACCGGCTGCTCGGCACGAACCTGCGGCTGGTGGACCTGTTCCGCCATCCGACCGTCCGCACCCTCGCCACGCACCTGGACAGCACCCGCGCGTCCATGGAATCACCTGCGGAAAGCGCCGAGGACGCGGCCGTGGAACGGGCCGCCCGCCGCGGCGCCGTCCGACTCCAGCGCGCCCGGCGCCGCTGGACCGACGAGCCCGCTGTCGAGGGTGATCCGGCGTGACGCACCTGGTCCCCCTCGGCGACACCGGCTGGTCGGTCTGGCGTGACGTGCTGCTGCGCAGCGCCGGGTTCCCCGCCGCCGGCCTGGACCGCTTCGCCGCACCGGACTGCGCCGACGCCGCCGACCGTCACCTCGCCGGTGACCTCGACGCGGCGGCGTTCACGGCCGCGTACGCCGACGCCACCCGGGCGTCGGCGGCGGCGGTGTGCCAGATCGCCGCCGACCCGCTGTTCCGTGAGGCCGTGACCTGGCAGAACCCGGACGTCCTGGTGGCGCTCGACGGGCTGGTCACCGACGGCCCGGACGGGCCACGCAACGTCCGCCGCCGGGGCCGGGAGAACGTCGTCGCCGGGTACTGGCAACGCTATGTCGCCAAGTGCGAAACCATCGGCTTCTTCGGGCCGGTGTGCTGGGGCACCGTCGAACCCGGCCCGGCCACCATCACCACCAGGCCCGGCCCCGGCCTGCTCCGCCAACGCGCCGTCCACCTCGAATACTGGGCCCTTTCCGCGTACGCGGACAGGCTGGCGGCGGACCCGCCGGTGCGGGCGTGGCTGGCCCCGACCCTGGCGCCGCACGCCCACCTGGACCGGCGGGTGGTGCACCGGCCCGCCCAGCGCCCGACGCCGGTGTCGCTGACCGAGTCGATCGCGCTGGCCTGCTGCGACGGCAGCCGCCCCGCGCGGGAGATCGTCGACGACCTGGTCCGCGACGAGCAGACCGGCGTACGCCGGGCCGAGGAGGGGTTCCTGCTGCTGGCGCACCTGGCCGAACGGGGCCTGCTGCGCTGGGACTTCGACCTGCCGCAGGGCTTCGCCGCCCAGGCGTGCCTGCGTGAGCGGATCGGCGCCATCGGCGATCCGGCGCTCCGGGACAACGCCCTGGCCGGGCTGAACCGGCTGACCGACGCCCGGACCCGGGTCGCCGACGCCGCCGGTGACCCCACCGCGCTGGCCGCCGCGCTGTCCGCACTGGACGCCGAGTTCACCGAGCTGACCGGGTTGCCGCCGCGCCGCCGGGCCGGGCAGAACTACGCCGGGCGGGCGCTGTGCCACGAGGAGACCGCCCGCGACGTGGAGTTCACCGTCGGCACCGGCCTGCTCGACTCCCTGGCCCCGGCACTGGCGTGTGCGTTGCAGGCGGCGCGCTGGCTCACCGCCGAACTGGCCACGGCCTACGCCGACGCGCTGCGCGACCTGTACGCCGAGTTGAGCGGCGACGGACCCGTCCGCCTCGGCGACCTGTGGTTCCTCGCCCAGGGCCCGCTGTTCGGGCCCAGCGACCGGCCCGTCGATCGGGTCGCGCGCGAATTCGCCACCCGCTGGGAACGAGTGCTCGGGCTCGCCGACCTGCCCGCCGACGCCGCGCGGCTGCAGGTCAGCTCGGCCGAGCTGGCGCCCCGGATGGCCGAGCAGTTCCCGGCGACCCGGCCCGGCTGGAGTGCCGGCCGGGTGCACAGCCCGGACCTGCAGATCTTCGCCGAGTCGCCGCAGGCGCTGGCCGACGGCGAGTTCGGCGCGGTGCTCGGTGAGCTGCACGCGGCGTACGCGACGTTCAACGCCGAACTGTTCACGCACTGCCATCCCGACCTGGACCGGCTGCGGCGCGCGTACGCGGCGGACCTGGGCTCGGGACGGCTGCGCCCGCTCTACCCGGTCGACTTCCCCCGCGTCGGCGGCCGGTTGTCGGCGTCGCTGTTCGGGCCCGGCGACCACCAGCTCGCGTTCGCCGACGCGCCGGGCGCCCGGCGGGGCCGGCTCGTGCCGGCCAACGCCGCCCTGGTGTCAGAAGTGGACGGCACCATGGTGGCGACCGGGCCCGACGGCACCCGCTGGCCGCTGGTCGAGGTGTTCTCCGACCTGATCGCGGTGCACGCCGCCGACGCGTTCAAGCTGATGACCGAACGCCCGCACAGCCCCCGGCTCACCGTGGACAACCTGGTGCTGGCCCGAGAGACGTGGCGCACCACGGTCGGGCGGACCGGCCTGACCAGCGCCATCGACCAGGCACAGCGCTACCTCGCGGTACGCCGGTGGCGGGGCGCGCTGGGCCTGCCGGAGCGGGTCTTCGTCCGGGTGGCCACCGAGCTCAAGCCCACGTACGCAGACCTGACCAGCCCGCTCTACGCCAACCGGCTCTGCCTGCTGCTGCGGGCGGCACGCCAGGCGGGCGGCGACGACGTGCCGGTGACGGTGTCGGAGCTGCTGCCGAATCTGTCACAGGCGTGGCTGCCCGACGGCCAGGGCCGCCACTACGTCAGCGAGCTGCGCCTGCACATCAGCGATCCGGCCGAGCCGAAGGGAATGCCGTGGTGAGCGAGACAGTGGAGCCGATCGCGATCGTCGGGCTCAGCCTGCGCGTACCAGGGGCGTCGTCTGCGGAGCAGTTCTGGCGCAACCTGGTCGACGGCACCGAGTCGTTCACCCGGTTCAGCCGGGCCGAGCTGCTGGCGCGCGGGGTCAGCGAGGACGAACTCGACGACCCGGCGTACGTGCCGGTGGCGGCCGTGCTCGACCAGTTCGACCATTTCGACGCGGGTCTGTTCGGCATGAGCCCGCGCGACGCGGAGCTGGCAGACCCGCAGCAGCGGCTGTTCCTGGAGCACGCGCACGCCGCCCTGATCGACGCGGGCTGCGACCCGACCCGCTACGACGGCGAGATCGGCGTCTACGCGGGCGGCAACGCCGACCTCTACCAGTGGCTCAACGTCCGGCGCAGCCCGCAGGCGCTGGCGGACGCGGGTGAGCTGCGGGTGTCGCTGGGCAACAAGCCCGACTACCTGGCCAGCACCGTGTCGTTCCGGCTCAACCTGCGCGGCCCGGCGATGACCGTACAGACCGCCTGCTCGTCGTCGCTGGTGGCGGTGCACCTGGCCAGCGAGGCGCTGCGCAACGGCGAGTGCGACACGGCGCTCGCGGGCGGGGTGTGCGTGGAGCTGCCACACGCCCTCGGGTATATCGCCGACGACGGGTACACGTCCGCCGACGGGCACTGCCGCCCGTTCGACGCGCAGGCCAACGGCACCGTCTACGGCAGCGGGGTCGGGGTCGTCGTGCTCAAGCGGCTGTCCGACGCGCTGGCCGACGGAGACGACATCCGCGCGCTGATCATCGGCAACGCGGTCAACAACGACGGCACCACCAAGGCCAGCTTCACCGCGCCCAGCGTCAGCGGGCAGTTGGAGGTCGTCGTGCAGGCCCTCGCGGTCGCCGGCGTCACCCCACGCTCGGTCAGCTACGTGGAGGCGCACGGCACCGGCACGGTCCTCGGCGACTCGATCGAGATCGCGGCGTTGACGGCGGCCTACGGGCGGCGCACCACCGAGCGGGGCTGGTGTGGGGTCGGCTCGACCAAGGCCAACATCGGCCACCTCAGCGCGGCCGGCGGCGTGATCGGCCTGATCAAGACCGTGCTGTCGATGCAGCACCGGCTCATCCCGCCCAGCATCAACCACGACCGGCCGCACCCGGAGATCGACTTCGAGGCGAGCCCGTTCTACGTGGTGTCGACGCTGACCAAGTGGGAGCCTGAGGAGCAGCGGCCGCTGCGGGCCGGGGTGAGCTCCCTCGGTCTCGGCGGCACCAACGCGCACCTGCTGCTCCAGGAGGCGCCGCCTCCCGCACCCGCCACGGCGCCGGGCCACGGTGCGGGCGAGCTGATCCAGGTGTCCGCCGCGACCCCGGCCGCGCTGGCGGCGGCGTGCGCCCAGGTGGCCGCCCGGCTCACCGACCGGCCGGAGTTGGAGCTGCGCGATGTGGCGTACACATTGCGGGAGGGACGGCCGGTCTATCAGCACCGCGCCGCCGTCGTCGCCGTGGACCGGGCGCAGGCGGCCGCAGCGCTGACCGACCCGAAGCGTCGGGCCAGCGGCGACGCCGCGACCGTGCCCCGGGTGGGCCTGCTCTTCCCCGGCCAGGGCTCGCAGCATCCCGGCATGGGCGCGCGCCTCGCCGCGACCGAGCCGGAGTTCGCGGCCACCGTGGACGAATGTGCCGGGATCCTCGGCTGGGACCCGCACGAGCTGATCTTCAGCACGCAGCCCGGTGCCGACCAGCGGCTGACCCAACCCGCGGTGCTGCAACCCGCCCTGTTCACCATCGAATACGCCACCGCGATGCTGTGGCGGCACTGGGATGTCACACCCGCCGCCATGATCGGCCACTCCATCGGCGAGCTGGTGGCGGCGACCGTGGCCGGGGTCTTCGACCTGCCCGACGCGCTGCGGCTCGCCGCTGCCCGGGGCCGTCTGGTCCAGGCCGCGCCGCAGGGCCGCATGCTCGCCGTGCAGCGCGGCGCCGACGAGATCTCGCCCCTGCTGCCCGCCGGCGTCGCCGTGGCGATCAGCAACGGGCCCAACACATGCGTGCTGGCCGGCGCATCGGAGCCGGTGACCGCCTTCGCCGGCACGCTGCGCGAACGCGGCGTCAGCTGCACCCTGCTGCGGTCGCCGTACGCGATGCACGTGCCGCTGCTGGACCCGGTGCGCGACGAGTTCGCGGCGCTGGTGGCGGCGGTGCCGCGCCGGGCGCCGAGCCTGCCGGTGTGGTCGGCCGCGACCGCCGCACCGTTCACCGACGCGCAGATCACCGATCCGGCGTACTGGGGGGAGCAGCTGTGCCGTCCGGTGCGGTTCGGGGCCACGGTGGCAGCGCTCGCCGCGACGGGCGCCGCCGACGAGTGGCTGCTGCTGGAGTGCGGTCCCGGCCGCCAACTCGCCGGGCTCGCCCGGCTCAACCTGCCGCCGGGGGCCAGGGCACCGCTGCGTACGCTGCCCGCGCCGGGGGAGAAGCTGACCGACCGGCAGACCGCCTACGAGGCGGCGGGCCGGTTGTGGACGGCCGGGGTCCCCGTACGCCTGCCCGCGCCCGACAAACCACGCCGGGTGCCCCTGCCCGGGTACCCGTACCAGCGGACCCGGCACTGGATCGACCCGGCGCCGGTGGCCGCACCAGCCGAACCGGCCGCCGACCGCCGCCACGACGACGGGGTCGTCGAGGTGCCGGTCTGGCACCAACTGCCCGCCACGGCACCCGCCGAGGCGCCCGGTCAGCTGCTGCTCTTCGCCGCCGGTGAGCGTGGCACTGCCCTCGCGGCCCGTCTGCGTGAGCGCGGCACCGACGTCACCGTGGTCCGCCCCGGGACCGCCTTCGCCGTCCGCCCCGGCGGCTACCAGCTGCGCGCGACCAACGCCGCCGACTATCAGCGGCTGCTCGATGAGTGCGCCGACGACGGCCGGGCCGCCCGGATCGTGCACACCTGGGCGCTGGACGGCGACCCGGCCGGCTCCGATGCGGATGCCGTGTCGGCGGCCCAGGAGCACGGGTACTACGCGCTGCTGACGCTGCTGGACGCGCTGCCGGCCGCCGGCGTGGAGCTGGATGTGGTCACCGCCGGCGTGGCCGACGTGACCGGGGCCGACCTGGTGCGCCCGGAACACGCCACGGCGGCCGGGGCGGTGCGCTCGGTGCCGCTGGAACGCCCGCAGCTGCGCTGCCACTGGGTCGACGTCGACCCCGGCGACCTCGACGTGGACGCGGTGGTGGACGAACTGCTCGGCGCCGAGCGGGCCGAGACGGTCGCGCTGCGGCTGGGCGGGCGCCGCTGGACCCGCGAGTTCGTTCCGGTCCGGCCGGGTGGGCGTGCCGCCTCCGGGTTGGGCATCCGCGACGGCGGGCGTTACCTGATCACCGGCGGGCTGGGCCGCGTCGGCGGCGCGTTCGCCGCCGACCTGGCCCGGCGTGGCGCGCAACTGGTGCTGGTGAGCCGCACCGCGCAGCCGCCGCCGGCCACGATCGAGGCCCTGGCGCAGGCGGGCGCCCGGGTGCGTCACCTCACCGCCGACGTGGCCGACGTGGACGCCATGCGGGCGGTACGCGCCGAAGTCCTGCGTGACCTCGGCGGCCTCGACGGCATCATCCACGCCGCGAAGCTGCCCGACACCGGCCTGTCCGCCGGGTCGCGGCTGGCCGAGGCGGCGGCGGAACTGCGGCCGAAGGTCACCGGCACGCTGGTGCTGCGCGAGGTCTTCGGTGACCTGCCGCTCGACTTCGTGGCGCTGACCTCGTCGGTGACCGCGCTCGCCGGTGGCCTGGGCCGGGCCGACGACACCGCCGCCAACGCATTCCTCGACGCGTACGCGCGCAGCCCGCACGGCTGGCCGACCCGCCTCGTGTCGCTGGCCTGGGGCGCGTGGCGGGAGGAGGGCGTGCCCGAACACGACGGGTTGCCCCCCGCGGCGGCGGTCGCCGCGGGGCAGCGGGTCCTCGCCGAGGGCCGCACCGGCTCGGTGGCGATCGGCGCCTACACGGTGGCCGCGGTCGCCGGCCACGAACGGCGACTCGCCTCGGCCGCCGCCACGGTGACCTCCACCGTGGCCGCCGCGGACGGCGACCTGACCGCCACCATCGCCCGGATCTGGGGCGACGTCCTCGGCGTCGCCGAGGTCGACCCGCACGACAACTTCTTCCGACTGGGCGGCACCTCGCTGGTGGCGGCGCAGCTGGTGCTGCGCATCCGCCAGGCCGTCGGCGCCCGGCTGTCCATGCGGGTGCTGTTCGACGCGCCGACCGTCGCCGCGATGGCCGCCCGGATCGAGTCGCTGCGCGGCGCCCCACCGGCCGCCGACGCGGAGGCACCCATCCCGCGCCTCCGCAGACCGGGGCAGCCGGCGTGACCGACTGCACCGCAGCGAAGCAAGGGCCAGGAGGGCATGCCAAGGAGAACCCAGGATGACCGAGTTGCGGCACGACCTCACGGCGGTGGGCGGCGTCTACACCGTCCCCGCCTCCTACGCCCAGGAGCGGGTCTGGTTCACCGCCCAGCTCAGCCCCGGGCAGCCGCTGTTCACGATGACCGACGCGGTCACCCTGCCTCCCGGCGCGGGGCCGGAGCAGGCGCTCGCCGCGCTGCGGGCGGTCACCGAACGGCACGAGGCCCTGCGCACCACCCTGCGCCTGAGCGACGGCGAGCTCTACCAGGACATCCACCCCACGGTGCCGATCGAGCTGCCGGTGACCGACCTGTCCGGGCTGGCCGAGCCGGACCGGGAACGCGCCCGCGCCCAGATCGTCGCCGAGTACGCCCGCCTCGACCTGTCGATGGACCGCGCGCCGCTGTGGCGGGCCCGGCTGCTGCGGCTCGGCGCGGACACCTGGTGGCTGCTGTTCGCCGGGCACCACGTCATCCTCGACGGCACCTCACTGCTCAACCTGCGTGCCGAGCTGACCGAGCTGTGCGCCGCCGCCGTCGCGGGCCGCACGCCGGACCTGCCCGACCTGCCCATCCAGTACGCCGACTACGCCGCCTGGGAACGCGATCGCCTCGACGGCCCTCGGTGGGGCCAGCTGCGCGACTACTGGCGGGAGACGCTGACCGGCCTGCCCGTCGTGCACACGCTGACCACCGACCGTCCGCGCCCGCCGACCCGTACGTTCAACGGCGGCGACGTACGCCGCACCCTGCCCGAAGGCGTGGCGCAGGCGCTACCCGAGCTGTCCCAGCAGGCCGCCGCGACCCCGTTCATGGTGCAGCTGGCGGCCTATGTCGCGCTGCTGCACCGGCTGTCGGGCAGCGACGACATCGTGGTCGGCATGCCGGTGGTGGGCCGCGACCGTGCCGAGTTGGAGCCGCTGCTGGGCATGTTCATGAACATGCTGACGCTGCGGGTCGACGTCTCCGGTGATCCGCCGTTCCTGACCCTGGTCCGCCGGGTGCGCCACGTCGTACTCGATGCGTGGGACCACCAGGACATGCCGTTCCAGAAGCTCGTCGAGGAACTGGCGGTGCGGCGCGACCCCGGCGTGCCGCCGCTGTATCAGGTCACCTTCCACCATCTGCCGACCGGCCGCGGTGAGGCGTTCGGCGGCGCCATGGACGACCTGTCGCTGGAAATCGCCGGGAACGAGCTGCGGCTGGAGTACAACAACGCACTGTTCGAGGCCGCCACCATGGAGGCGTTCGCGGACCGCTACCTGCTGCTGCTCGCGGCCGCCGCCGCGGCGCCGCGGACCAGGGTGGGCGCGCTACCGATCATGTCGGACGCCGAGCGCGCCCAGGTCGTGACCGGCTGGAACGCCACTGACGCCCCGGTGCGCCAGACCACCCTGGCGGAGCTGTTCGACGACCAGGCCCGGCGTACCCCGGACGCGGTCGCGCTGGTCGACGGCGAAACCCGGCTGACCTACGCCGAGTTGTCCGCCGCCGCCGAGCAGGTGGCACGGCGGCTGATCGCGCACGGCGTAGGCCCTGAGTCGATCGTCGCCATCCACGAGCCCCGCTCCACCCGCCTGGTCGCCGGGCTGCTCGGCATCCACCGGGCCGGTGCGGCCTACCTGCCGTTGGATCCGGACTATCCGGCGCAGCGGCTGGCCTACATGCTCGCGGATGCCGGTGCCGAGGTGCTGCTGGCCGACGAGGTGCCGCAAGGGCTGGCCGTACCGGGCGTCGTGCTGCCGCTGACCGGCCCGGACGAGCCCGACACCGCTGCGGGCATCGCCGCCGGGCCGGGCAACGCGGCGTACCTGATCCTGATCTACACGTCAGGGTCCACCGGGCGACCGAAGGGCGTGATCAACGAGCACGCCGGCATCGTCAACCGGCTCGACTGGATGCAGGACACCTTCGGACTCGGACCGGACGACGCCGTCCTGCACAAGACGCCGATCGGTTTCGACGTGTCGGTCTGGGAGGTGTTCTGGCCGCTCATCGTGGGTGCGCGGCTGGTGCTGGCTCAGCCGGGCGGACACCGCGACCCGGCGTACCTGCGGGATCTGATCGAACGGGAGCGGATCACCACCGTCCACTTCGTTCCATCGATGCTGGACGCCTTCCTGGCCACGGCCGGTTCCGCCGACCTCGTTCGGTGCGGGTCGCTGCGGCGGATCGTGTGCAGCGGCGAGGAGCTGCCGATCGAACTCGCCCGCCGGGCCGTGGCCGCCCTCCCGGCCGCCGCGCTGCACAACCTCTACGGGCCCACCGAGGCCGCGATCGACGTCACCGCCTGGGCGGCTACGCCCACCGCGTTGGCCGGGGTCACCCGGGTGCCGATCGGCGGGCCCATCCGCAACGTCCGCACCTACGTGCTCGGCCAGGCTCTGCAGCCGGTGCCGGTCGGCGTCGCCGGGCAGCTTTACCTCGGCGGGGTGCAGGTGGCCCGGGGCTACCTGCACCGCCCCGAACTCACCGCCCGCACGTTCGTCGCCGACCCGTTCCATGGCGCCGGCGCTCGGCTCTACGCCACGGGTGACCTGGCCCGCTGGCGGACCGACGGCACCCTGGAGTTCCTCGGCCGTATCGACGACCAGGTGAAACTGCGTGGCCTGCGGATCGAGCTGGGGGAGATCGCCGCCGTGCTGCGCGAGCAGCCGGGCATCGGCTCCGCCGCCGTCGTCGTACGCGGTGCCACGCCCGCCGAACAGCGCCTGGTGGCGTACGTGACGCTGGCAGCAGGCACCGAAAGCCTGGACCAGACAGCGCTACGGGAGGCGCTGAAGCGGCGGCTGCCGGAATACATGGTGCCGTCGGGGTTCGTGCCGCTGGACGCGCTGCCCCTGTCTGCCAACGGAAAGCTCGACACCGCCGCGCTGCCCGCGCCCGGGCACGACGACAGCCGCGCCGCCGTGCGCCGGTCACCGGTCACCCCGGTCGAGCAGGCCATCGCCGCCGCCTGGCAGGACGTGCTGGGGGTCAAGGACGTCGGGCTCGACGACGACTTCTTCGAACTGGGCGGGCATTCGCTGTTGGCGATCCGGATGCTGGCCAAGCTGCGCGACGCGTACGGGCACATCGATGTCGGCGTGATGGACGTGTTCCAGCACTCGACCGTGCAGGGGCTGGCCGCGCTGATCGACGGCCCGGCCGACCGGGAGCGCCGGCGGCCGCTGCTCTACGAACTGACCAAGCCGGTCCCGGCGGGGCAGCGGGTGCGGTCCTACGTGTGCGTACCCTACGGTGGCGGGCTGGCCAGCATCTACCAGCCGCTCGCGGACGAGCTGCCGCCCGGGCACACGCTGTTCTCGGTGGCGGTCCCCGGCCATGACGTCGGGGTCAGCGACGCGGAGCTGCCCTTCGGTGAGCTGGTCGACCGGTGCGTGGCCGAGATCCAGGACCGGGTGGACGGCCCGCTGGTCCTGTACGGCCACTGCGTCGGCGGCGCCCTGCTGACCGGCATCGCCCGGCGGCTGCACGAGCAGGGCCGCCCGATCGACGCGATCTACGCCGGCGGCGTGTTCCCGACGGCCCGGCCGGACAACATGCTCGGCCGCCTGGTCGATTGGGTCGACTCCCGTGGCGCGGACCGGCGTTACGAGACGTTCCTGCGCTCGATCGGCGCCGAGCTGGCCGACCTGGACCAGGCGCAGGTCGACCGGTTCGTCCACCACGTGCGGCGGGAGGCCGCCGAGGCGCAGGAGAAGTTCACCGAGTGGCTGGAGGCCGAGCCGGCCCAGGTGCCCGCGCCGGTGATCTCCGTCGTCGGCACCCACGACATGCTCACCGAGTATTACCAGGAGCGCTACCGCGAGTGGAGCCTGCTCGGCGAATCCACCGCGCTGGTGGTCCTCGATCAGGCCGGGCACTACTTCATCAAGCAGCGGGCCAAGGCGCTCGCCGAGGTGGTCACCCAGACCCATCTCCGCCTGGCCGAGCCCCCCGCCGCGCAGGCCACCGCGGAGCGGCTCGCCGGTGACGGCTGGGAACTGGCCGCCACCAGCGCCGACCCCATCACCGCCGGCACCGACGTGCAGCCCGGCGTACGCCGGTTCCTGGCGCTCACCGCCAGCCAGCTGATCTCGGCCACCGGCTCGGCGCTGACCCAGTGGGCCGTACCCGTCTGGGTCTACCTGACCACCGGGTCGATGCTGTCGTTCGGCCTGTCCGGGGTGATCGCCTACCTCCCGGCGCTGCTGACGCTGCCGGTCGCGGGTGCCGTCGCGGACCGGTTCGACCGACGCAAGGTGCTGCTCGCCGCGTGCGCGGCCGCGGTGACGGCGGAGGCGCTGCTGGCCACGCTGCTGTGGACCGATCAGCCGGGGCTGGCCGCCGTCTACGCCCTGGTTTGTGTGCTCGGCGCGGCGTCGGTGTTCCAGCGCATCACCTACCTGGCCGCGATCCCGCAGGTCATGCCGAAGCGCTACCTGGGGCACGCCAACGGTATCGCCCAGCTGGCCGTGGGGCTCAGTTCGCTGGCGGTGCCGCTGCTCGCGGCGGGCCTGCTCGCGGCGATCGACCTGACCGGCGTACTGTTGATCGACATCGTGAGCTACGCGGTCGCGATCAGCGTGCTCGCGGTGGTGAAGTTTCCCAAGCTGCTCGGCCGCCGCCGCAAGGAGTCGTTCCTGGCCGAGCTGATCGGCGGGGCGCGGATGGCGTGGGCGCAGCCGGGGTTCCGGGCCATGCTGGGGTTCTTCTCGCTCTACAACCTTTGCCTGGCCAGCCTGCTGCTGGTGCCGCCGATGGTGCTCGCGTTCGGCACGATGGGCCAGGTCGGCACGGTCGCGTTCGCCGAGGCGCTGGGCGCGGTCCTGGGTGGACTCGTGATCGCGGTATGGGGTGGCCCGACCAGGCGCCGGATGCCGGCCCTGATCGCGATCGCGTTCGGGGTCGCGATCAGCCTGGTGCTCAGCGGCGTACGCCCGAACCTTGCGCTGGTCGCGCTCGGCAGCTTCGGCGTGGGACTGGGTCTGGGCCTGCACAACGGCATCTACCTGTCGATCATCCAGGTGAAGGTGCCGCAGCGGTTCCACGGCCGGGTGTTGGCGATCATCCAGACGCTGACCTGGGCGACGTTGCCGCTGGGTTTCGCCGTGCTGGTGCCGCTGAGCGGGTCGGTGCTGGAGCCGATGTTCGCTCCGGGCGGCGCCCTGGCCGACAGCGTCGGTGCCCTGATCGGGACCGGCGCCGGCCGAGGGCTCGGGTTCGCGTTCGTCGTGTCCGGGCTGGCCCTGGCCGTGGTGTCGCTGGGCGCCTACGGTCGGCGTCGGTTGCGCCTGTTCGACACCGACACCCCCGACGCTCCCGCGGATGCGACCGAGTGGCTATCGCACCAGAGCCGTCGCCGGGTCGACGATCTGTAGCCGCAGTTCCGAGGCGTACGCCTGGCCGGCCGCGTCGGTCAGCCAGGCGTCGCCCGGGCCGGGCAGCAACTCGGTGATGGTCAGCCCGACCCCCTCGCCGCCCTTCTCGTGCGCGCCGCGCAGCAGGGTGCACAGCAGCCGGGCGTAGACGCCGCTGGTCAGGTCGACGAAGCTGGGTTTGAGCTCGGTGTCGACCCGGACGAAGATCTGCTCGGGCAGGCCGAGGGCGAGCCTCCAGCGCCGCACCGCGAGGTAGCGTTCCCGCTCACCCTTCACCTTGTGCAGCCCACTGTCGCCGACCGTGGTGCGCCAGGTCTCGCGGACCAGCACGAGGTCGTCGACGGTGATGCGCGGGGTATGCCCGACATTCCCGGCCAGCTTCCACGTGTCGAACACCTGGTAGTCGAAGAGCGGCGCGAACACCTCCAGCAGCGGCCACTGCCGTCCGTCGCCCGCGTGCACCCGCAGGCTGCCGTCGGCTTCGGGTCGCACGGTGAGGCCGGTGATCGGAACGAGGCGGTCCGGGTCGGCGCCGGGGGCGCTGACGAAGCCGAGCTGCGCGTCGGCGGGTCCGTGCAGCCATTCCGCGATGCGGGCCGTGTGCCGGGGCCAGTCCGCCGGGGGCAGCAGCCGCACCCGGCCCTCGGGCAGGTCGGCCCGCATGCCGTCCCGCAACCGCTGCGGTTCCGGGTGCCCGTACGCGAAGAAGTGCGTGTCGAACGCGGCCAGGGCCACGTGCAGCTCGCCGAGCACGACGGTGAAGTCTCCCCGCAGCAGCGCCGCCTCGTCCGGGGCGCACAGGTGCACGTCGGGGCTGTGAATCCGGGCGGCGTCCCAGCCGGGCGCGGTGGCCGGGAACGCCGCGGCGACCCGCTCGGTCAGCTCGGCGCCGCCGAACCGCAGCTCCCGGGCGTCCGCATCGACGTCGGCCAGGCCGAGCACCTTCGCCCACCGGGCCAGGAAATCCGCGGTGACGGCCGCGCCGGGCGGGTCCGCCCCGAACACGATCGCCTGAGCCAGGAACCACAGGTCGGCCAGGGGAACGTCCGCAGTGGCCGAATCGGCCGACAGGTCGCGGTAGAGGGCGGCCAACGCTTCGGCGTACGCGTCGCCGATCGCCGCCGTCAGCCACCGGGCCGACAGCAGCAGCGGCTCCAGCGGAGCAAGCCGTTCCAGCAGCGCGTCACCGAAGCTGATGTCCAGGTCGCGTACGGTTTCCAGGTGGCACAGGGTGCGTCCGGCGTACACCTCGCCGGGGTGTCGCCGCGCGGCCTGACCGGTCAGCTCGACGAACTTCCGCTCCAGTGCGGACATGGCTGCGGCCAGGGCGTCCGGGCCGTCGGCGGCGGCCACCGCGTCGCGCAGTGCGCTGATGGTGGCCAGCTCAGCGAGCACCCGTTCGCGGACCAGGTCGTCGCCGATCGCGGCGAGCTGTTCGCGCAGCACATCCTCGGCGGTGAGGTCGATCGGCAGGTCGAACCCGATCCGCAGCACGCCGCGCTCGGCGAGTTCGTCGAGCTGCGCGTACACGTCGGCGGCGCGGCGGAACCCGCTCGCCGGGTCCGCGACCAGCGCGGAGGCGAGGTCCGCGACGCGCGATCGCCGCTGCGCCAGAGTCAGAAGCGTGGCCATCGCCGCCGGCAGTGCCTGCGGCGCTCGGTGCGGATGCAGCAGCACCCCGTCTCGCAGCGTCAGCTGGGGCGCCAGCCGCACCGGCAGCCAGTCCCGCACACCCTCCGCGCAGGCGAAGGCCTCGCCGAGCGCGTCCAGCGCCCACCGCTCCAGAAAAACCCGGCGGGTACGCGTCAAAGCCGCACCCGGGCGCACCGTGGCGACGGGACCGGGGCCACCCAGTTCCGTCCAGCAGATGGGACCGAAGAAGCCGACGGTGTCGTTCTTGAGGCAGTAACGCTGCCAGTATTTCGCGATGACCTCCTCGCGGTGCCGTCGACGCAGATTGCGCGGGGCGTGCGGGCCGTCACGCCGGATCGCGTCGACCGCGAGCAGGACGGCCGGATTCTGCCAGACAAGCGCAGTGCGGAACGCATCGTCGCAGGCGATGTCGTAGACGGCCCGGCCGAGATCCGTTGCGGCGGCGTCGAACGCGGCCTCGAAGGTGGCCGCGCCTGAGGCACCGGTGAGACAGCCGTCGGCGGCCGCCGCGAGCGCGGGCGCGGCGAACCGCTGCATCCCGGCCACTGGGAATCCGGCCGACCGCAGCAGCGCTGAACGCCACATGCGCCACGGGGTTCCGGCGAGGGACGTGAGATGCTCCTGGGGCATCCGGCAATGGTATGCATCCATGGACCTGCGGTGGGACGGTCAAACATGAGCTTCGGGCTGGTGTCGTTCGGCGAGGCGCTCGGCGATCCGGTACCGGTGGCGGACGTGGTGGGGCAGTACACCGACGACGTGAACCGGGTCCTCGGGTACGGTTACCGCCAGGTGCACCGCAGCGCCCCGGAGGTTGGCCTGACCGACCTCGCCGAGCGGGCCGCCCGCCAGGCCCTCGACGCCGCCGCGCTCGCCGCCGCGGAGGTGGACCTGCTGGTGCTGGCCAGCACCGACCTCACCGAGTACCTCTACTGGGACGCTGCAGCCGACCTGGCGCACCGGCTCGGCGCGGTCAACGCCGAAGCGGTGCTGCTCACTCAGGCGTGCACGACGGGTGTGCTCAGCTTCGACACGGTCGCGGGCAAGTTCGCCACCCACCCGCGGTACGCCAGCGCCTTGGTGGTGGCCGCGAACCGGACCTGTGAGGCGTACTGGAACCGGATGGACACGCAGCCGATGGTCTTCTCCGACGGCGCGGTCGCCACGGTGGCCCGGCGCGGGCATTCCCGGCTGCGCTGGCTCGCCACGGAGGCCGCCACCGACGGCCGCTACGCCGCCTTCCACCGGCTCGATGTGGGCGGCGCGGCTGCACCATTCGGCCCTGGTGCCGAGCCGCCTGCCGTCCGCGACGTGTGGCACGTGATGGAGTTCTTCGACTACGACGCCGAGCAGTTCGAGCAGTTCGCCCGGGACCTCGACGAGCGGGCCGTGCGGGTCACCGAGCGGGCCTGCGAGCGGGCGGACGTCAAGGTCACCGACCTGGCGCGCCTGATCCTGGTCAGCGACAACGAGCGGTCCATGGCGTCCCTGGCGCAGGCGCACAGGGTGCCGCTGGCGCGTACCAACCGGGAACTGGCCGCCGAGCACGGGCATCTCGGTGCGGCCGACCAGCTTTTCGGGCTGAGCCGCCTGCTCGCCGCCGGTGAACTCCGCGAGGGCGACCGGGTCGCGCTGATCTCACTGGGCCGGGGCATGCACTGGGCCTGTACCATCGTCGAGGTGTAAGCATCGATCGCCCGATCGGTTTGACAGCGCGCCGCCGCTGCCTGATGTCCGTTCTGGAAAGGGACACCGGATGTCCAGTCGCCTGGTGCGGCTCGTCGCCGACGTGCTGGCGTTGCCGGTTGATCAGGTCGACGCGCAGACCGGTCCCGCGACCACAGCGGCCTGGGTGAGCTTGCGCCACCTCCAAATCGTCGCGGCGGTCGAGGACACCTACGGGATCGCCATCACGCCACGGGAGATCCGGGCCGTTCGGTCGGTGGCGGACCTGCGCGAGTTGCTCGCGCGGCGGGGCATCGAGGAATGACGTTCGCCGCGCCGTCTCCGCTCAGCGACGCCGACCTCGGCACCGGGCTGTTCATCCGCCGCTTCGAGGAGGAACTGCTCCGCCTGTACGCGGACGGCCACCTCAGCGGCACCACGCACACCTGCCTCGGCCAGGAATACATCCCGGTCGCGCTGGCCCCGCTGCTGACCGGGGACTTCGTGTTCAGCAACCACCGGGGGCACGGGCACTACCTGGCCCACTGCGCTGATCCGGACGGCCTGCTGGCGGAACTGCTCGGCCGGCAGGGCGGGGTGTGCCATGGGCGCGGTGGCAGCCAGCACCTGCGCCGGGAACGGTTCCTGTCCACCGGCGTGCAGGGGGAGAGCCTGCCCGCCGCGGTCGGCGTGGGGCTGCACCTCAACCGCACCGGGCAGGACGGGATCGTGGTGACCTACATCGGTGACGGCACCTGGGGCGAAGGCGCGGTCTACGAGGCGCTCAACATGGCAAAGCTGTGGCGGGTGCCGCTGCTGGTCGTGGTCGAGCACAACCGGATCGCCCAGTCCACCCCGACCACCGAGCAGTTGGCCGGGACCATCGGCGGCCGGGTCGCCGGGTTCGGGATCACTTTCAGCGAGTCGGATTCGCTGGACCTCAACGAGGTGCGTGCCGCCGCCGCGCCGCACATCGAGCGGGTCCGCGCCACCCGGCAGCCGCATGTGCTGGTGCAGCACACGGTCCGACTCGGCCCGCACAGCAAGGGCGACGACTCCCGCCCGGCCGACGAGATTCGCCGGCTGCGCCACCTCGACTGGCTGGAGCGGTACGCGGTTGCGTACCCGCCACAGTTTTCGGCCGCTGACGCGCAGGCCCGGCAGCGGGTCGCGGAAATCTCGGCCGCGGCGCTGGCCCGGCCCCTGGTGAGCGGAGGCGCGGCGTGACGCGCGCCGAACGAATGAGCCAGCACCTCAACCGCGCCCTGCACGAGCTGTTCGCCGCCGACGAGCGGGCCTGGCTGCTGGGCGAGGATGTCGTCGACCCTTACGGCGGCGCCTTCAAGGTCACCCAGGGCCTGTCGACGGCCTACCCGGACCGGGTGCTGTCGACGCCGCTGAGCGAGAACGGCATCACCGGCATCGCGGGTGGCCTGGCGCTCTGCGGCGACACGGTCATCGTCGAGATCATGTTCGGCGATTTCGTCGGCCTCGCCTTCGACCCGATCATCAACTTCCTCACCAAATCCGTCGCCATGTATGGCGAGCACACCCCGATGCGCGTCGTGATCCGCTGCCCCGTCGGCGGTGGGCGGGGCTACGGCCCGACGCACAGCCAGAGCGTGCAGAAGCACTTCATCGGCATCCCGCACCTCGCGCTCTTCGAGCTGTCGCCACTGCACGACGCGGCCGACGTGCTCGCCGCCGCGCTGCGCCGCGGCGAACCGTCCATGCTGTTCGAGGACAAGATCCTTTACACCCAGCGGAGGTACGTGGACAACCGCGTCGACGACCGCCTCGCCTTCGAGCTGCTGGGCGCGGACCGCAACTGGGCCCGCGTCTACGACCCGGCTGCCGCCGCCGCGCCGACGCTGGTCATCGCCCCCGGCGGGGCCGCCAACCGGGCGATCGCCGCCGCCAGGAAGGCCTGGGAGCAGGGGCATAATGTCGAGGTGCTGGTCCCAGCCCGGCTCTACCCCTTCGATGTCGACGGTGTGCTCGGCCTGCTCGACGGCGCCGACGGCGTGATCGTCGCCGAGGAGAGCACGGCTGGCGGCACCTGGGGGAGCGAGGTCGCCACCCGGCTCTACGCCGCCGCGTGGCCGCTGCTGCGTCGGCCGATCGAGCTTGTCAGCTCGGCCGCCAGCATCATTCCGTCGGCACCGCACCTGGAACGGGCGGTCCTGCTCAGCGCGGACACGATCCTGGAACGGATCATGCACCGCGCCACTGGCGAGTCTGCCGCGTCGGGAGCGGCAAGTCGCGATCGGGCTGCGCCGTCGTGGCAAACGCCCGGCACGGCTCCGGTTTCCAGCACCGGTTCGCCGCTGACCAGGTTGCGCCAGGCGCGGGCGGTGGAGCAGGGTGTCGCGGTGAGCGTACCCAAGCTCAACAACAACGACGACAGCTATGTGCTGCTGGAGTGGCTGGTCCCGGCCGGTGCCACCGTCGAGATCGGACAGGTGATCGCGGCCGTCGAGACCTCCAAGGCGATCGAGGAGCTGGCGGCGACGCACGCGGGCGTCCTGCGCCAGGACCTCGCCGCCGGGGCCGACTGCGTCCCGGGCTCGACCATCGGCTACATCCTGTCCGCCGGTGCCTTCCCTGCCGCGGCGCCCCCGGTCGCCGAGCCGTCCGTGGTGACGCAACCGGCGCTGCCGGGGCGGCCGCTGCCACCGTCACAACGCCGCATCGCCGACGTGGTGGCGACCTCACACCGGGAGATCCCGGTCGCCTTCACCGCCGTGCGGGTCGACGTGACCGTCGCCCTCGCGTACGCGCGCCGGGCCGCCGACGAGACCGGCGCCGACGTCAGCCTGACCGAGGTTGTCATCGCTGCCGTGGCCAGGTTGCACGAGCAGTTCCCTGCCCTCTACGCCCAGCTCACCGGGGACGGCCGGGTCATCGAGGCGGCACAGCCGTCGGTCGGGCTCACCGTGGACGTCGGCACCGGGTTGTTCCTGCCGGTGATCCGCGACGCGGCGAAGCTGGACCTGGGCGACCTCGCCGACACTGTCGTCGAGCTGCGGATGAAGGCGCTGCGCAACCGGCTACGCGAGGACGACATGGCCGGGATGAACTTCCTGGTCGCGCTCAACAACACCCCCGGGGTGATCTACGCCCAGCCGATCATCCCGCCCGGCGTCACCTGTGCCCTGTCGGTGCCCGACGTGCACCGCGAGGTCGTGCTGGACGTCGGAGGTGAGGTGCGCGAGCGGATGATGGCGGACCTCGGGCTGGCCTACGACCACCGGCTGGTCAACGGGGCGCAGGCCGGGGCGTACCTGGCCGCGCTTAGCGTCGCCCTGCAACGGTAACCGTGGAGCCGTTGCGCGCCGGCGCCGGAAACCGGAGGTGGCATGGTCAAGGGGTGGCACGGCTGAGTCGGTACGTTCAATGGCGCGGCGCTCATCTCGGTGGCCGTACTGCCGTTGGCCGCGCTGGTGGTGTGGGGCTCTGGCGCGCCGTCGGAGTGTCACCGGCACCACGCCGGCGTGGCGGATGTCGCTGGCCGAGGTCGGCATCGTGTACGGGACGGTGCCGTGGGTATGGATGATCATGTTGCCGGGCGATCGGGCCGGCGCCGTCCCCGGTCGGGTGAGCCTGGTACCGCTGCGGGATCTGCTCACGATCGCCGCCGCCGGGCCGCTGACGGCGACGGGCCAGGTCGTCGGCAACCTGCTGGTGTTCGCGGCGCTGGGGTTCTTCGCCCGCCCCGGTTCCGGCCCCGCGACGGTAGTCCGGCCGGCGAGCGCGACATCCGCCAGCCACGCCCTGTACCAGTGGCTGCGGCCGGGCAACAGCCTGGGGTTCATCTCGTACGAGTGGGGTCTCGGCGGGGGTAAGAGCGTCACGGAGACGGGCCGGGCCGGGCCGATCGCTGGTAACGCGGTAGGCGAAGGTCTGTTCGTCGAGGCGGCCGTAGGTCATGGAGGCGGTGACGAGCAGTCCGGCGAGGTCGTAGCCGAAGGCGGCGAGGGTCAGGTCGTCGAAGTCGACGACGGCGATGTCTTCGCCGTCCACGAGGTAGTTCCGGATGTTCGGGTCCTTGTAGAAGGCTGTTGGCGGGCTGGGGCGATCGAGTAGGGCGGCCACTGCCGTCGCGTCGACGCCCGCGGCGGCGGCAGCGGTGCAGGGCCGCGCGGCGTGGGTTGGCGAAGTCCGGGATCACTCGGGGCAGGTCGGCGACCGCTGGTGTGTGCCCCACGGCCTTGATGACGACGGCTACGCGTATACCGAGATGGTGGTTTGCAAGGGAGTCATCTTCAGTACGCGAGACTGCCTCAGCCGCAGGAAATGCCTACACCTCGGGGGGGGGGGGGACTCAACTCGACCGATTTGGCAGCGGGTGGCGGTAGTTTCTGTGACCCTGGCCCCGTGGGCGCAGCACCCGGGGGTGAACCCGTCGAGTTGCGGGTGCACGGGGTGTACGGCGCGTCGGCGGAGACGATCCTCGACCACCCGATCGTGGTGCGTGTCGCCGGGGACCGGCACGCCGGGTTCTACCGCACCCGGCCCGGGACCGGCACGGCCAGCGGCGCCGCCGGGGTCGCCGTCGAGGCGTACCGCTGGGGTGCCCTGACTGCCGGTGCGGCGGTACGCACGGCCTCGATGCTGCTGCTGTTGCCGTTCATGCTGGGTAACCTCGCGATCTGGCTGCGCCCGACGTCGACCGACCGGTGGGGTCTGCTCGGCGCGTTGTGTCGCTTGCTCGCCGGCACCCTCACCGTGGCGTTCACGCTCGCGCTCGTCGGGGTCACGCTGAACCTCGTCGGCTGGCAATGCGTGCCCTACGTCGAGTGCCGGGCTGATCGCCCGTACCTGTCCTGGCTCGCCGCGATGCCGATAGGTCCCCGCCTGGCCCTGCTGTCGCTGATCCCGCTGCTCGCGCTGCGCGTGATCTGGGCAATCGGCGCCCGGTCGGCGCGGGCACTCGAGGGTTTCGACCCGACACCGGCGGAGCCGAAGTCATCGGAGCGGACCGAGAGCCTGTCGACGCCCGGGTTCTGGCACGACGAGCGGGTCACGTTCTGGCTGCGCCAGATCCACGTCGGGATCGGCGCCGGCACGCTGGACGCCAGCCTCCTCGCCGGCGTCTCCGACGGCGGACGGAATCCACTCGGCCCACTGCTGTTCGATGCCGCCGCCGCCCTGGTGGTGTTCTGCGCGGTACTGCTCTGCCTGCCCGCGCCGGCCAGCCAGGCGCAGGCCCGTCACCTCCCGCGCCTGCTGTGGGTGATCACCGCCGTGGTGACCGCTCTGAGCCTCAGCTACGCCGCCCTCACCCGATCGGTCCATCCCACAGCCGGGCAACTGCCCCGCTACGAGGCCGCCGCCGCCGGCCTGACCGCGGTCCAAGGCGTCCTGCTCGTCACGATCGCCATCGTCACGCTCGCACGAGCGCGGGCGAACCCGACCGGGGCCCCGCCTTTCCTGCGCGGGCTCGGCACGCCGCTCGTGGCGGCGCTGTCGGTCAGCGTCGCCGCGGCATTCACCGCCACGCTGGTCTTCCGGGTCGCCGACCAACTTGACCGCGGCGACATCCCCGACCCGATCCGGCCTAACCCACCTGCCATCGGTCCCCTCGAACCGCCCGTCGCCTACTGGTGGGCGGCGCTCGCCGGACTCGCCGCGCTGCTGATCGTCGCCGCGGCAGCCGTCGCCACGCTCCTGCTCAGCCGCCGGCGGCGACGCGCAATGGCAGAGCGCGTTGTCGCACACGACTTTCCCCACGTCCCCCCATACGCGGCGCGTCGGCTCCACGACGTGCGCGAGACCGTCGCCAAGTCCCACGTGACCGAGGAACTCGGCCCGATGCTCGTCGCGTTCTTCCTGATCTCCTCGCTCGGCCTGGCCACCATCGCCCTCGACCTGATCGGGGTCGGGCCCACCCAGCTCGCCGCTCAACTCAGCGGAACGCGCGGCGCAACCGCGCTGCTCGCCGCGTACGTCACGGACGCCGGGATCTGGGTCATCAGCCTGTTCGTCATCGGCCTCGTGATCCTCGGATACCGCTCATACCGATCCGCCGAGACCCGACGCCTCGTGGCGGTCCTCTGGGATCTGGGCACCTTCTGGCCGCGCACCGTCCACCCCTTCGCACCCCCCTGCTACGCCGCCCGAGCCGTGCCCGAACTGGCCAAACGGGTCACCGCGCTCGCCGCACAAGGCCCGGTCGTCATCTCCGGGCACAGCCACGGCTCCGTCCTCGCCGCAGCCACCGTCCTGCAACTGCCACCTGCCGCCCTGCCCAGAGTGTCGCTGCTGACCGACGGCAGCCCCCTGCGCCGCATCTACGCCCGCCTCTACCCGGCCTACCTCGGCCAGCACGCCCTGTGCGACATCGGCGAACGCCTCGACTGGCGATGGCACAACCTCTGGCGGGACACCGACCCAATCGGCGGACCCATCTTCGACCACCACCGCGGCGCCCAGCCACCATCCAACCCGGCCGCCAACTCGGTGGATGTCCGACTCCGGGACCCCCGCGCCCTCACCATCGACCCAGCGGATACCGTCCCACCGCCCGTCGAACGCCACTGGCCCTACCACACCGACCCCCACTATCAGGCCGCCGTACAGGACCTCATCGACCGAACCAACCACCACGGCACCGAGAACACGGCCTAATGTCCGCCCCTGGCGACCTGCAGCAGTGGCGCGTCGAGTCGCAGCCTGGCCGCACGGTGCTGACCTGACGGGTGAGCTGGACGTCAGCAGCGTGGACGAGGTACGCGGCCTGCTGACCGGAACGATCCGTGCGACCCCCGTGGTCGATGTTGACCTGACGGGGCTGACGTTCATCGACTCGACGATTCTCGGCGCGCTCATCGCGGCCCACCGCGACGCGGCCACATCGGGTGGCTGCCTGACACTGCTCAACCCGACCGGCCATGTCCGGCGAGTCCTCACCGTTACCGGCGTCCTACCGCTGCTCGGGGCAGACAGGCCAGGAACGGCCAGACCCCAGGTCCCGTAGACCCTCGTCCGGACCCCTGGTGCGGGCAGAGGACAGCATGTCGGCTCCATCCCTGGTCGGCAGGGGCCGCTTCGGGCGTTGCACGCCTGGCGGGCAACAACCGTCTTCGGGCCGGCCACCCAGGCGGCTGGCGTCGTCGCCACCCCACTCAAGACGAGGATCCAAACGCGTTCACCCCAGGTCACCGAAGTAGGTTTCCTCCTTGCCGAGCAGCAGCGGTGGCTCGGGCCGGTCCAACCGACCGGACCAGGACGCGGGCAGCGGCTGTGGCCACGGGTGCGCCACCGTGCCGCGACGCGGCAGCCGCGGCGGCGAGAGTAACCCCGCCAACGCTGCACCCTGGTCGGCAGTCAGGGGATGGGAGCGGCCGGTGTACCGCAGCCGGCCCCGCCGGTCGAACCGACCCAGCACCACGGTCTGCGGGCATCTGATACCGCCGGTCACCCCGCCGACGATCGCCTCGGTCACGATCCGGGTCCGGAACTTCCACCAGCCGCGCCGGCCCGGCTCGTACCGGCCGGCCAGGCGCTTGCTCACCACGCCCTCGATGCCGGCCGCGACTGCTCGAGGCGGGCCCGCCGTTCCGACAGCGGCAGGTCCAGGACCACCTCGCCGCCGGCGTCGACCAACAGATCGAACAGCACGTCGTGGGCGGGGCAGTCGTGGACCAGGCGCAGCAGCCAGCGGCCGGCGGTGACCCGCCGCTGGAGCAGCGCGAAGTTCGTGCGGCCGCGCTCCCACACGATCAGCTCGCCGTTAATCTCTAGTCTCGCTGGTCGTCCGTGTCCTGACCTGCCACCTTGTTTCGTGAACATGTCCAGGACGAGGTTGTCCAGGCTTGTCGGCGGTTCGCGACGAGAGGCCGGACAGCTATCCGGCGTGGCCCTCGGCCGTCATGCATCGATGCGAGGCATGGTGGTCATTCGGTTCGGCTTAGGGCGCGTCTCAGTTGGTGGCCTTGGTCAGCCTGCGGTAGCAGATGAGCAGGCAGCCGATGTCGGCGAACGCGAGG
>NZ_MUYZ01000149.1:0-15798 GCF_003013775.1 Micromonospora sp. MH33 | reverse complement strand
ACCAGCTCCGGATCCGGGAGCGCCGGCCCGACCGGGGGCGTCCCGTCCACCCCGCCGACGCCCGGCGCGTCGGGCGGACCGGGCCGGCCGCCGAGCGCCGGACAGTTGGCCGGGCTGTGCCGCGCCTACCTGGCGAAGTCCGACCGGCAGCGGGCCCGGGCGCTGGAGACCCCGGCGTTCGCCGGCCTGGTCACCGCCGCCGGTGGCGCCGACCGGGTCGAAAGCTACTGCCTGGCCCTGGTGCCGGAGAAGTCACCAACGCCCGCGCCGACGCCGTCGGCCGACACCGGCAGGACGACGCCGTCGGCCGATGCCCGCAGGGCGACCCCATCCACCCCGGCCGCCCCGACCCCACGGACCGGAAAGCCGACCAGCGCCCCCGGCCGCTGAGCCGGTCCGGCTCGCAACCGGATTCCGGACAAAAATTCATCTCCTCGGGCGCGCGGGCTCCGTCTGCTAGACAGAAGATGGTGGGACCCGCGGGACGCCCGGCCGGCACGGCAGGGGTGCCCGGCCGACAGCGTGGTCGCCCACCCGGGGAGAGGAGCCGTCTCTTGGTGATGTCGCCGGAGCTGGATCGGACCGTCGTCCTGCGGGACGAAGCGGCCGCCCGAGGGCACATGGCCAGGATCTGCTTCAAGACCGGGCCACCCACCCTGACCGGCGTCGAGCTGGAATGGACGGTGCACGACGCCGCGGACCCGACCCGCCCGGTCGACCGCGAGCGACTGCGCCGGGCGCTGGGACGGCACAGCCCCGTCACCATCGACCCCACCAGCCCGGCCGCCGGGCTCCGGCGCGGTGGCACCGTGACCGTGGAGCCGGGCGGGCAGGTGGAGATCTCCTCCGCGCCGCGACCCTCGGTCGCCGCGCTCATCCTGGCCACCGAGGCCGACCTCGCCGAGTTGGGGGCCCTCCTGGACGCCGCGGGCCTCGTCCTGGGCCGCACCGGCATGGACCCCTGGCGCCCCCCGCGCCCGGTCGTGGAAACCCCGCGCTACCGGGCCATGCGCTGCGTCTTCGACCGGCACGGCCCGGCCGGCCGGGCGATGATGTACAGCACCGCCGGGCTCCAGGTCTGCCTGGACGCGGGCGAGCCGGACCGGGTTGCCGAACGGTGGGCCGCCGTCCACGCCGTCGGGCCGCCGCTGCTGGCCGCCTTCGCCACCGCCGACCGGCACGCCGGCCGGCGTACCGGCTGGGCCTCCACCCGGATGGCCGCCTGGCTGGCCATCGACCCCGCGCGCACCCGACCGGTCTGGTCACCGGCCCGCGCCCACCTCGACCCGGTCGCCGCCTGGACCGAGTACGCACTCGCCGCGCCGCTGCTCTGCGTCCGCGGCGACGGTCCGGACTGGACCCCGCCCCCGGGCGTCACCTTCGCCGACTGGCTGGCCGGGGCGCTGCCGCACCCGCCGAGCACCGACGACCTGGAATACCACCTCAGCACACTCTTTCCGCCGGTCCGTCCGCGCGGCTACCTGGAGGTCCGCTACCTGGACGCCCAGCCGGGTCGGGAGTGGACCGTGCCGCTGGCGGTGCTCGCCGCGCTCCTCGCCGACCCGGCCACCACCCGGGACGCGCTGGCCGTAGCGACCCCGGTCGCCGGCCGCTGGTCCGCGGCGGCCCGGCACGGGCTGAGCGAGCGACCGCTGGCCACCGCCGCGGCGGCCCTGTTCGACCTGGCCCTGGCGGCCCTGCCCCGGCTGGACCTGCCGGCCGGGATCCACGACGAGACGAGCCGAGCGATCCGGCGGCGCCGCGCCGCCGCGGAGAGGGGACACCGGTGACCACGACCGACCGGCCGGCCACGGAGGGCGAGCAGTTGCGCAGCCGAATCGCGGCCGAGCTGGAGCGCACCCGCGCCCGGACCGCGCTGCTGACCGACGCGGTGGACGACGACGACCTGGTGCGGCAGCACTCCACGCTGATGTCCCCGCTGGTCTGGGACCTGGCGCACGTCGGCAACCAGGAGGAGCTGTGGCTGGTCCGCGACGTCGGCGGACGCGAGCCGGTGCGCCGCGACATCGACGACCTGTACGACGCCTTCAAGCAGCCCCGCAAGGACCGCCCGGCGCTGCCGCTGCTGCCCCCGACCGAGGCGCGGGAGTACGTGCGCACCGTCCGGGACAAGGTGTACGACCTGCTGGACGGAATCCGGTTCACCGACCGGAAGCTGGTCGAGGACGGTTTCGCCTTCGGCATGATCGTCCAGCACGAGCAGCAGCACGACGAGACCATGCTCGCCACCCACCAGCTGCGCGCCGGTGCCCCGGTGCTGGACGCCCCGCCGCCGCCCGAGCCGCGGGTCCGGGTCGGCGGCGAGGTGCTGGTGCCGGCCGGGCCGTTCACCATGGGCACCTCCACCGACCCGTGGGCGCTGGACAACGAGCGCCCCGCGCACACCGTCGACCTGCCGGCCTACGCCATCGACGCGGCGCCGGTCACCAACGGGCAGTACCGCGCCTTCATCGCCGACGGCGGCTACGACGAGCCGCGCTGGTGGAGCGAGGCCGGCTGGCGGCACCGGATCGAGGCCGGGTTGAGTGCCCCGCTGCACTGGCGGCGTGACGGCGACGGCTGGGCGTACCGCCGGTTCGGCCGCTGGTCGCCGGTGCGCGACGACGAGCCGGTGGTACACGTCTGCTTCCACGAGGCGGCGGCGTACGCGGCCTGGGCCGGCAAGCGGCTGCCCACCGAGGCGGAGTGGGAGAAGGCGGCCCGCTGGGACCCGGCGACCGGCCGGTCCCGCCGCTACCCGTGGGGCGACGCGGACCCGACCGGCGCGCACGCGAACCTCGGGCAGCGACACCTGTGGCCGGCCCCGGTCGGCGCCTACCCGGACGGCGCCTCCCCGCTCGGCGTGCACCAGCTCATCGGCGACGTCTGGGAGTGGACCTCGACGGCCTTCCGGGGCCACCCGGGCTTCGTGGCGTTCCCCTACCGGGAATACTCGGAGGTCTTCTTCGGCGACGACCACCGGGTGCTGCGCGGCGGCTCGTTCGGCACCGACCGGTCGGCCTGCCGGGGCACCTTCCGCAACTGGGACTACCCGATCCGGCGGCAGATCTTCAGCGGTTTCCGCTGCGCCCGCGACGCCCGGCCAGAGGAGTCGCACGCGTGATCGGTGGTGCCGCCTGATGTGCCGTCACCTGGCGTACCTCGGTCCGCCGGTCAGCCTGAGCAGCCTGCTCTTCGACCCGCCGTACGGGCTGTTGCGGCAGTCCTGGGCGCCGCGCGACATGCGCGGCGGCGGCACCATCAACGCCGACGGCTTCGGGGTCGGCTGGTACCCGGGCGACGGTGACCCGGTCCGCTACCGGCGGGCCCAGCCGATGTGGAGCGACACCACCCTGCCGGAGCTGGCCGCCGTGACGGTCGCGGGCGCGGTGCTGGCCGCCGTCCGGTCCGCCACGGTCGGCATGCCGCTGCACGAGACGGCGGCCGCGCCGTTCGCCGAGGGGCGCTGGCTGTTCAGCCACAACGGCGTGGTCCGGGGCTGGCCGGACAGCCTGGTGCCGCTCGCCGCCGGGCTGCCCGTCCGTGACCTGCTGACCCTGGAGGTGCCGAGCGACTCGGCGCTGCTCTGGGCGCTGGTACGGCACCGGCTGCGGGCCGGCGCGGCGCCCGGCGACGCGCTGGCCGGGACCGTCGCGGCGGTTTCCGCCGCCGCCCCGGGCTCCCGGCTGAACCTGCTGCTCACCGACGGGGCGACGGTGGCGGCCAGCGTGGCCGGGCACGCGCTGTCGGTGCGGCGTACCCCGGACTCGGTGCTGCTGGCCTCCGAGCCCTTCGACGACGACCCCGGCTGGCGGGCGGTGCCGGACGGCCGGCTGGTGGTGGCCACCGCCGAGAGGCTGGACAGCCGGGAGCTGACGGTCGCCTGAACCCATTTCCCACACCGGTAGGAACAGGAAGGACTGCTGATGAGCGCGGAGCCACTGGAGATCCACCTGGAGGAGCAGGACCTCGGCCGCGGCCTGCGGGAGGACGTGCGGGCCGGGCTGACGGCGACGCCGAAGTGGCTGCCACCGAAGTGGTTCTACGACGCCCGCGGCAGTGCGCTCTTCGAGGAGATCACCCGGCTGCCGGAGTACTACCCGACCCGGGCCGAGCGGGCGGTGCTGGCCGCGCACGCCGACGACATCGCCGCGTTGACCGGCGCGAAGACCCTCATCGAGCTGGGCTCCGGGTCGTCGGAGAAGACCCGGCTGCTGCTGGACGCCTTCACCCGCCACGGCGACCTGGGCACCTTCGTCCCGCTGGACGTCTCGGTCAGTGCGCTGCGCCATTCCACCGAGCAGATCGCCGCCGCGTACCCGGGCCTGCGGGTGCGAGGCATCGTCGGCGACTTCACCCGGCACCTGGACCGGCTGCCCACCGGCGGCCGGCGGCTGGTCCTGTTCCTCGGCGGGACCATCGGCAACCTGCTGCCGGCGGAACGGGCGGAGTTCCTCACCGCGACGCGCGCGGCGCTGGAGTGCGGCGACTGGCTGCTGATCGGCACCGACCTGGTGAAGGACCCGTCGGTGATCGTCCCCGCCTACGACGACGCGGCCGGGGTGACCGCCGAGTTCAACCGCAACGTGCTCCGGGTGATCAACCGGGAGCTGGGGGCGGACTTCGACCCGGCGGCGTTCCGGCACGTGGCGGTCTGGGATCCGGAGCACGAGTGGATCGAGATGCGGCTGCGCGCCGAGCACCCGGCCCGGGTCCACGTGCTCGACCTGGAGGTCGAGTTCGCCGCCGGCGAGGAGCTGCGGACCGAGGTCTCGGCCAAGTTCCGCCCCGAGGGGATCGCCCGGGAACTGGCCGCGGCCGGGTTCGTCCGGCAGGAGTTCTGGACCGATCCGGACGGGCTCTTCGGGGTCAGCCTGGCCCGTGCCGACTGAGCCGCCGGGGGCGCCGCGGGTGAGCCTGTTCACCCGCGGCGGCCCGCCCCGTGATGATCGGCTAGGCTGGGCGGCGCGAAGGGGAGTAGCCCCCAATGTCGTGGTCGACATACTGGTGCGTTCCGCATCCGGCCACGCGGCCCCGGTCACCGGGGCGGGCGAGACCTTCGACTCAGGCTGTCGCAGCCGGGTCGAGGGCGCCCCGTACCTCCTCCCGGCTTGATCGGGAAGGTTCACATGGACGGTTTCCTCGTCGCGCTGGTGATCAGCTTCGGCGTCATCTTCGTCGCCGAGCTGGGCGACAAGTCCCAGCTCATGGCCCTGACGTTCGCCACCCGGTTCAAGCCCGTGCCGGTGCTCATCGGCATCACGGTCGCCACCGCTGTCGTGCACCTGGCCTCGGTCGCCATCGGGTACGGCCTCCACGCCGCGCTGCCCACCAGCTGGATCTCGCTCATCGCCGGTCTGGCGTTCCTCGGCTTCGGCGCCTGGACGCTGCGCGGTGACAAGCTGACCGAGGAGGAGAAGCGCAAGGCGGAGAAGAGCAGCCGCAACGCGATCATCACCGTCGGTGTGGCGTTCTTCCTGGCCGAACTGGGCGACAAGACCATGCTGGCCACCATCACCCTGGCCACCAAGTACGGCTGGTTCGGCACCTGGCTGGGCTCGACCCTGGGCATGGTCGCCGCCGACGCCCTGGCGATCCTGGTGGGCCGCCTGCTCGGCCGGCACCTGCCGGAGAAGGCCATCCGGTACGGCGCGGCCGTGCTCTTCGCCATCTCCGGTCTCTGGCTGGTCCTCGAGGCGGTCGCCGAGCTGACCTGAGCCCGCCGGCCGGTTCCGCCGGGCGCGTCGACGGCGGAACCGGCCGCGGATGATCGAGGGCCGGGTCCCCTGGGTATGAACATCCGGGCGACGCTGCGGCGGGTGACGACCACCGCCTAGCGTGAGCCAGGAGAGGAAACCCGATGACCGGGAGGTCCCGCGCATGAGCAGGCACGACGAGCCCAACGAGTACGGCTTCGCCGGCGACGCCACCGCTCCGGAGCCGCCGCCCGGCGGGCGCTCCGACGAGCAGGACCGGATCGAGGAGATCGTGGTTCCGGGCGACGACCTCACCGAGCCGGTCGCGGACGCGCTGGAGGAGGAGACCGAGGAGCGCGGCGAGGAGCACCCGGCCGACCGCCCCCGCTGAACTGACGCGCGCCGGCCGCCTCGGCGGCCGGCGCGCGGGCTAGGCCGGCCGCTCCTGGTAGACGTCCGGGACGCCGTCGCCGTCGGAGTCCCGGCTCTCCCGCTCGCTGATCCGCCGGTAGACCCGGTTGCGCCGGACCAGCACCGCCGTGGCCAGCCCGGCCGAGAGCAGCGACCCGAGCAGCACGGCGGCCTTCACCCGCTCGTCCTCGGGGCTGCCCGGCCCGAACGCCAGTTCGCCGATGAGCAGCGAGACGGTGAAGCCGATGCCGGCCAGCAGGGCCAGCCCGGCCAGGTCGGCCCAGGTGATCTCCTCGTCGAGTTCCGCGCGGGTGAACCGGGCGAGCAGGAACGTGGAGCCGAACACCCCGACCGCCTTGCCGAGCACCAGCCCGGCGGCCACCCCGAGCACCACCGGGTCGGTGAGGATCCCGGCCAGGTCGACGTCGACCAGGGTCACCCCGGCGGCGAAGAACGCGAAGACCGGCACCGCGAGGCCCGCCGAGACGGGCCGCCACCGGTGCTCCAGCCGCTCGGCCAGCCCCGGCCCGCGGCCCCGGGTGGCGAGCACGGGCACGGTGAAGCCGAGCAGCACCCCGGCCACCGTGGCGTGCACGCCGGAGGCGTGCACCAGCGTCCAGGCGGTCACCGCGAGCGGGATCAGCGCCCACCACCAGGTCCGCCGACGCTGCACCAGCAGGGCGAAGGCGGCGATCGGCAGCACCGCGGCGAGCAGCGGCAACGGGTGGAAGTCGGCGGTGTAGAAGACCGCGATGATGATGATCGCGAAGAGGTCGTCGACCACCGCGAGGGTGAGCAGGAAGGCCCGCAGCCCCTGCGGGAGGTGCGAGCTCACCACGGCGAGCACGGCGAGCGCGAAGGCGATGTCGGTGGCGGTGGGGATCGCCCAGCCGCGCAGTCCCGCCCCGCCGGCGCTGAGCGTCACCGCGAGGTAGACCAGCGCGGGCACGACCATGCCGCCCATCGCGGCCACCACCGGCAGCGCCGCCCGCCGGGGGTCGCGCAGGTCGCCGGCCACGAACTCCCGCTTGAGCTCCAGGCCGACCACGAAGAAGAAGATCGCCAGCAGGCCGTCGCCGGCCCAGGTGGCCAGGTTCAGGTCCAGGTGCAGTGCCGCGCCGCCGGGCCAGGGCACCCAGTTGCCCAGTTCCGCGTACGCCGACCGCCAGGGAGAGTTGGCCCAGATGAGCGCGATGACCGCGCCGAGCAGCAGCAGCCCGCCGCCGACCGTCTCGGTGCGCAGGACATCGGCCAGGAACCGGGCTTCCGGCCAGGACCGGCGGGACAGCAGGCGAGGGTATTGCCGGGTGGGGTCGGTCATGCGGTGTCCGTTCCGGGAGCAGGGGTCGGCGAAAAAAACGCCGACCAGCCTTCCCGGCACACCGCCTCCGACCCTATCCGCCCGGGCGGCCCGCGGCGACTGGAGCGGGTGGGACGCTCCTCTCACCCGTTGGGCGGAGCGTCCCACCGCACGGGGCTGTCAGCGCTGCCCGGGCAGCACCGGCAGCGACGCGTCGGCCGTCTCGCAGAGCGCGGCCAGCCGCTTGATCAGCTCGTCCGGGTCGGCGTACGGGTCCAGGCCCCGCACCTCGTCGGGGTCGAGCGCGGGCACCCGGACGTGCGAGATCAGCGGGTGCAACGGACGGCTGTCCGCCTCGTCGGCGCCGAACAGGTGCTCGTGCAGCTTCTCGCCCGGCCGCAGCCCGGTGTAGACGATGTCGACCGGGCGGTCCGCCTCGGCGGCCAGCCGGCGCGCCACGTCCGCGATCCGGACCGGCTCGCCCATGTCGAGCACCAGTGCCTCGCCACCACGGCCGACGACGGCCGCCTGGAGGACGAGGTGCACCGCCTCCTGCACGGTCATGAAGTAGCGGGTGACGTCCGGGTGCGTGACGGTGATCGGCACCCCGGCCCGGATCTGCGCCTGGAACGCGGTCAGCACCGATCCCCGGCTGCTCAGCACGTTGCCGAACCGCACGCTCAGGTAGGCCCCGCCGAGCCGCTCCGCGTGGTACGCGGTGAGCCGCTCGGTGATCCGCTTCGAGTAGCCCAGCACGCTGGTCGGGTTGGCCGCCTTGTCGGTGGAGATGTTGACGAACTCGGCGACGTCCCGGCACGCCTCCAGCACGTTGAGGGTGCCCCAGATGTTGGTCTTGATGGCCTCGCCGGGGTGCCGCTGGAGCATGGTGAGGTGCTTGAGGGCGGCGGCGTGGAACACCACGTCGGGCTGCCGGTCGGCGATCACCCGGGCGATGCCCTCGGCATCCCGGATGTCGGCCAGGATCAGCTCCGGGCCGTCCAGAAGGGCCCGGCCGTGCAGCGACATCTGCAGGGCGTGCAGCGCGGACTCGTCGCGGTCGAGCATCATCAGCTCACCGGGCTCGCAGCGGGCGATCTGCCGGCACAGCTCCGAGCCGATCGAGCCGCCCGCGCCGGTGACCAGCACCCGGCGGCCGGCCAGCCCGCCGCGTTCGACGGCCAGCTCGGCCACCCGCTGCGCCCGGCCGAGCAGGTCGTTGAGCTGCAGGTCCCGCACGTCGCTCACCGCGACCGGGCGGTCGAGCAGCTCGCGGACGGGGGGCAGCACCTTGAACGCGGCGCCGGCCTCGAGGGTCCGGGCGCGCACGTCGCGCAGCAGCCGCGGCTCGGAGCCGCTCATCGAGAAGATGACCGTGCGCGCTCCGGTGCCGCGCACCGCCGCGCCGATCTGCTCCCGGCCGCCGAGCATCCGCAGTCCCTCCAGGCGCAGCCCCCGGCTCTCCGGGTCGTCGTCGAGCAGGCCGACCGGCCGGTAGCGGCTCTGCGGGTCGCGCAGCAGCGCCCGGACCAGCCGCTCGCTGGCGGCGTCCACCCCGTAGACCAGGCACCGCTCGGCGTCGGGCACCGGCCGGTGGTGCCGGTCCTGGCGGGCCCGCCAGACGCCCCGGGCCGCCGCCATCAGCACGAGCGCGACCGCGCCGCCGAGCAGCGGGGTGCTGGCCGGCACCGGCCGGTCCGCCCACGGCAGCACGCCGGCGAGCGTGGCCAGCGTGGCGATCGCGGCCTTGCCGGCCAGCCCGCGGGCCTCCCCGGCGCTGCCGATGGGGTGCCGGCCGTGCGTCCGCAGCCGCACCAGGGTGAGCACCGCGTACACCGCGGCGCAGCCGAGCGCCACGGTGAGTACCCGGGCGGCGGCGCCGACGGTCAGCGCGAACTCGTACCGGGTCCAGGCCGCGCCGAGAAATCCGCCGCACCACGCGGCCGTGTCCAGCGTTAACAGGGAGAGGGTGGCCACCCGGCGGGTGACCCGCCCCCGTGGTCGTACGGCGTCTTCGGCGGCGGTGGCTTCACGATCCATGGGTTGCCCTCTGCGTCCGATCCGGGAATGGAAGGATTTAGACCGTCTGTGCGGTTCTGATCGTTTACATTCGTCGAGTCACTTACCGTCATGTATAGGCGTTTTCAATCCTGGCATGGGTACTGGGGTTTTTAGGGGGCTTTCGTGCAGTTTCATCGGCAGACCGGCGTGTCGCGAGGGGGAGCGTGATGGACGTTCTCGGCTACCTGCGCCTGGTCCGACGCCACTGGTGGATCGTGCTGGTCACGGTGATGGTCGCCCTGGGCGCCGCCGCTCTGGTGACCGTCCGGACGGCGCCCCGTTACGAGGCCTCGGTGACCTTCTTCGTCACCACGCCGAGCCAGGGCGTCACCGACGCCTACCAGGGCAGCCTCTTCCTCCAGCAGCGGGTGAAGTCCTACGGTGACCTGCTCACCAGCGACCGGCTGGCGCAGAGCGTGGTCGCCGAGGCCCCGCTGGGGCTCACCGCCGACCAGGTGCAGCGCCGGATCACCACCTCCACCGAGGCCGGCACCGTGCTGCTGAAGGCCACCGTCACCGACACCGACCAGACCCGGGCGCTGAAGACCACCGAGACGCTCTCGGCCAAGTTCATCGAGCTGGTGCAGAAGGTGGAGACCCCACCGGACGGCAAGGCAACGATCAAGCTCGAGGTGGTCAGCGGTCCCCGGGTGACCTCCAGCCCGGTGTCGCCGCAGCCGGTGCGGAACCTGGTCATCGGCGGCCTGCTGGGGCTGCTGCTCGGGGCGGGGCTGGCCGTGCTGCGCGGGCTGGCCGACGTCCGGATGCGGGACGCCGCCGCGCTCCAGCGGGTGACCGGCAGCCCGCTGCTGGGCGAAATCCCGTTCGAGTCCGGCGCCAAGGCGGCCCCGCTGATCGTCGGCGAGGCGGCCAACTCGCGGCGCGCCGAGGCGGTCCGCAAGCTCCGGACCAACCTGCGCTTCGTCGACGTGCACGAGCCGGCCCGGGTCATCGCGGTCACCAGCGCCCTGCAGGGCGAGGGGAAGACCACCATGGCCTGCAACACGGCCATCGCGCTGGCCGAGGCGGGCTGGCGGGTGCTGCTCATCGACGCCGACCTGCGCCGTCCCAAGGTCGCCGACTACCTCGGCCTGGACGGCGGGGTCGGGCTCACCGACGTGCTGGTCGGCGACGTCCAGGTCGGCGACGTGGTGCAGCGGTGGGGCGACAAGTCGCTGCTGGTGCTGCCCAGCGGCGCCACCCCGCCCAACCCCAGCGAGCTGCTCGGCTCCAAGGCGATGGCGGACCTGCTGGTGGCGCTGCGCGAGTCGGCGGACATCGTGATCATCGACACCGCTCCGCTGCTCGCGGTCACCGACGGCGTCGTGGTGGCCGTGCAGGCCGACGGCGCGCTCCTGGTCACCCAGCAGGGGCGGACCTCGCGCAGCCAGGTGGCGGCCGCGGCCCACGCGCTGCACTCGGTGTCCGTGCGCCTGCTCGGCTGCGTGCTGAACATGGCCAAGGTGGCCAAGGCGGACGCCTACCAGTACGAGGCGTACCGGGTGGTCGTGCCGGCCGCCGGGCCGTCCGTGCCCGCCGACCGGGCCGGAGCGGCCCGGCGGGGGGAGCCGGCCACCGTGGGCGACCACACCCAGGAACTCACCCGGCTGTCCCGATGAGCGCGAGCACCGGTCGGATCGACCGCTCGATCTCCTCGGCGCAGCGCCGGAAGTCGGCGGGAGAGCCGCCGATCGGATCGTGGAGGTCGTCCGCGTCGGGGGTGGCGGGTTGCAGCCGCCCCCGGGCGCGGGCGGCCACCGCCACCGCCGCCCGCAGCGGGGAATCCTCGCGCGGGGCGGCCGGCTCGGTCGCCTCGGCCGCGGCGGCGGCCAGCCGGGCGAACTGGCGGAGTGTGAAGGTCCGGGGCAGCGCGGCCGGGGCCAGTGCGGTGCAGATCGAGCGCTGCCGCCGGGTCGCGGTCAGCACGAGGCCGGCCCGGGTCAGGTGTTCGGGGCGGAGCCGGCGGGTGCGGAACGCCGCCGGGTCCGCCCCGGTCCCGGCGGCCACTTCGACCGCGTACGGGTGCATGGCCGCCCCGTCCAGGGCGTCGGTGCCCGCGCTCGCCACCGCGACCGGCAGGTCGCGCAGCAGCCGGCGGGCGATGAACTCCGCCATCGGTGACCGGCACATGTTGGCGTGGCAGACGAAGAGCACCCCGTCGACCATCTGCACCCCTCTCGTCGGCACGGTCGCGGGACGCGGCGCCGCGACGGCGGTGTTCCGGCGGCCGCGGCCGGACGCAGAGGGGATGCCGGCATCGTACGGGGTGCCGGGGCCCGCGCGCCGGGAAGCCGCGCCGGGAGCGCGGCCATGAAGATCGGCATCCTGTCGTACCACTTCCCGCCGGAGCCCGCGTTCATCCCGGGCAGCCTGGCCGAGGAGCTGGCCGCCCGCGGCCACGAGGTGCGGGTGCTCACCGGCTTCCCCGACTACCCCGGCGGGCACGTCTACCCGGGCTGGCGGCAGCGCTGGCGGCACCAGACACACAGCGAGCGGCTGACCGTCCGTCGGGTGCCCCGGTACGCCGGCGGTGACGGCTCCGCCGGTGCCCGGATGGCCAGTTGGCTCTCCTTCGCCGGCAGCGTGGCGCTGACCGGCCGGCGCTACCTCGGCGACGTCGACGCCCTGTACGTCTTCCAGCTCCCGGCGGTCACCTTCGCCGCGGCCGGCCTGCTGCGGCTGCTCGGCCGGGTGCCGACCGTGCTGCACGTGCAGGACGTCTGGCCGGAGGAGGAGCCGTCCCGGGCGGGGGAGGCCCGCCGGTGGTCCGGCCGGCTGGACGCCACCCTGCGCCGGATCTACCAGGAGGCGGGCGCCGTCGCGGTCACCGCACCCTCCATGCGCGACCTGGTGGTCGCCGGGGGCGCCGACCCGGACCGGGTGCGGGTGGTGCTGAACTGGACCGACGAGCGGATCTTCCGCCCGACCGAGCCCAGCCGGGCGGCCCGGCGGCTGATCCGCCGGGACGACCGCTGCGTGGTGATGCACGCCGGGACGATCGGCGTACGGCAGGGGCTGGAGACCGCGGTGCGCGCGGTGGCCACGCTGGACGACCGGATGGACCTGGTCCTGGTCGGCTCGGGCGCCGAGGAGCGGCGGGTGCGGGGGCTCGCCGCCGAGCTCCGGGCCGACAACGTCCGGTTCGTCGACCGGCGGTCCCCGTTGGACATGCCGGAGCTGTACGCGGCGGCCGACTACCAGCTCGTCATGCTGCGTGACCTGCCGGAGCTGCGGGGCATGGTGCCCGGCAAGCTCCAGGCCGCGCTCTCCTGCGCCGCGCCGGTGGTCGCCTCGGCCGGCGGTGACACGGTGGCGCTGGTGGAACGGGCCCGGGCCGGGCTGTCCTGCCCGCCCGAGGACTGGGCCGCGCTGGCGGACCGGTTCTGGCTCGCCTCGGCGATCCCACCGCCGGCCCGGGTGGACATGGGTCGCCGCGGGCGGGACGCCTACCTGCGGGAGATGTCGCTGCGGGCCGGCGTCGACCGGATCGAGCGGCTGCTGCACGAGGTCTCGGTACGCGCTGCCGGCACCCGCCGCTGACCGGAGCGATCCTCACGAAACCGCCACGCGGTGGCATAGCGCACCATTACGCCACGAACTCGTGGAATTTCGTGCTAGAAAGCGATCAAACGTCATTGGTGTCCGATTTCGATCCCGGGGAGAGTGGTGTGACGGAAAGCGGTGGGCCGGCCCGCCGGCGGCGCTCCCGGCGCCGCAGCCGGGCCCGGGTGCGCCGGGTCCTGCTCGTCGGGCTGGTCGTCGTCTCGGTGCTGCTGGCCGCCGGTGGGTGGGTCGGGTTCCGCGGCTGGCAGGCCAGGGCGCACCTGCTCAACGCGGCCGGGCTGGCCCAGGAGCTCAGCACGCAGGTGGTCGGGGGCGACGGGGCCCGGGCCCAGCGCACCCTCGCCGCGCTGCAGGAGCAGGCCGCCGCCGCCCGCGGCGCCACCGGCGACCCGGGTTGGTGGCTCGGCCAGCAGGCCCCGTACGCGGGCGACGACCTGGCCGCCGTGCGTCAGATCGCGGTGGCCGTGGACGATCTGGCCCGGCTCGCCTTCCCGACCCTGCTCCGGGTCGACCTCGCCTCGCTGGTGCCGAAGGAGGGAAAGCTCGACCTGGGGCGGCTGCGTGGTGCCTCGGCCGAGCTCTCCACCGCCGACCGGGCGGTGCGGCAGACCGGTGAGCGCCTGCGGGCGGTGTCCACCGACGACCTGGTCGGGCAGGTCCGGGAGGCCGTCGCCGGGTTGCGGACCGAACTGGACCGGCTCGGGGAGCTCACCGCCGCTGCGGACCAGGGCGCCCGGTTGCTGCCGGCGCTGCTCGGCGCCGACGGTCCCCGCAGCTACCTGCTCGTCTCCCAGAATCCGGCCGAGCTGCGCGCGACCGGCGGCATGTTCGGCGCCTACGCGGTGGTGCGGGCCGAGAACGGCCGGATCCGGATGTCCGGCCAGAACAGCGCGAGCACCCTGCGGTCGTTCACGCCGCCGCTGCCCGTGAGCGAGGAGATGCGGCGCCTCTGGAAGGACCTGCCCGGGACGTACCCGGCGGACGTCAACCTCAGCCCGGACTTCCCGACCGCGGCGGCGCTCTACCGCGAGATGGTGCGCCGGCGCACCGGCACGGCGGTGGACGGGGTGCTGGCCGTGGATCCGCTGGTGCTGTCGTACCTGCTGGGCGTGCTGGGGCCGGTCACCGTGCCGGGCCGGCCGAGCCTGGCCGGCAGCAGCGTGGTCCGGACCCTGCTCAGCGACACCTACCGGACGCTCGACACCAAGGCGCAGGACACCTACTTCGCGCAGGCGGCGTCCGCGGTGTTCGACGCGCTCTTCACCAAGGCGGTAAATCCCCGGGCTCTTCTGACCGTTTTCAACCGTTCTATTACGGAACGCCGGATATTGTTCTGGAGTGACCATCCTGCGGAACAGCGCGTCCTCGGCGACAGCCGGTTGGCCGGGAAGCTCCGCGAGAAGGACACCGTGCCCGCGGTCGGCGTGTTCCTCAACGACGGCAGCGGCGCGAAGCTCGGCTACTACCTGAGGTTCTCGGCAACCGTGACGGTCGGCGACTGCCAGCCCGACGGGCGCCGGGAGCTGCGGCTACGGGTCACGGTCCACTCCACCGCCCCGCGGTCGGGCCTGGCCGAGTCGGTCACCGGCCTCGCGCTCTCCGGCGATCCGTACACCGCCCGCACCCTGGTGTCGGTGTACAGCCCGACCGGAGGGGCGGTGCTCGGCGGCCGGCTGGACGGCCGGGACGCCCCGATGGGCAGCGGGACCGCCGGTAGTCGCCAGGTGACCGTGGCGAACGTGGAGGTCAAGCCGGGGCGTACCCGGACCCTCGACGTCACCCTGCTCACCGGCAAGACGAGCGCCGGCACGGCCGAGCTGGTGCTCACACCCACCGTCACCCCATGGACCACCCAAGTTGTTTCCGCACCAAGCTGTGATCAGTAGGAGGGAATCCATCATGCGGCTATCCCGCATCTTCATGGCGCTCACGGTCGGCCTGGCCGTGGCGGCCGTGCCGACGGCGGCCGGCGCGGCACAGCCGCAGCCACCCGTGTACCCGCCGGGCGAGGCGTCGCTGACCGTCACACCAACGACCATCCGTCTCGGCGGGACCTTCACCCTGGAGGGCAGGGGCTTCGAGCCCGGAACGGTCACGATCAACGTGTCGATCAGCGGCAACCCCAACGCGGCACCCGCCCAGGGGTCGGTCCGCCGGAGCGACGGCAGCACCGTTGCGATGAGTGCGGTGGCCTACCAGCAGCCGCAGCCGGCGCCGACCACGTTCACCGTGACGGCGGCCGGCGACGGCAGCTTCACCGTCACCTACAAGCCCTCCCGGACCGGGCGGCACGTCTTCACCGCCATCCAGGGGACGCGAGAGGACAGCGCCACGGGCATCGTCCTCCCGCCGCGGCCGGACCGGCCGGGCGGCGGCCACCTGCCGGTGACCGGTGACAGCATCGGCACGCCGCTGAAGCTCGGTGGCGGCCTGGCCGGCGCCGGCGCGGTGCTGGTGCTGCTCTCCCTGGCGTGGCGCCGGCGCGGTCGCTTCGGGATCGGTTCCCGCTGACCTGAGACGCGCCGGGCAGGGCCCGGACCGATCCTGAGGGTGCCCGCCGGAATCCGGCGGGCACCCTCGTGTCCGCGCGGCCCGCCGTGGCCGCACAATGACCGGGTGGACGCGACGCGGCCGTGGACGGACCGGACCGGCCTGCTGACGTTGCCCGGCGGCGCCACCGTGCGCGGGCGGCGGATCGCCGCGGCGGCGTCGCCCGCCGACTTCGCGCTGCTGCTGGCGCCCGGCCCGGATCCGGCCTGGCCGGCCCGC
>NZ_MUYZ01000148.1:0-15836 GCF_003013775.1 Micromonospora sp. MH33 | reverse complement strand
CCCCCGCCGCGTCGACCCGGGCGCCGGCCCGGTCCGCCCGGACCGCGGCCCGGCCACCGGACGCGGAGCCGCGCGGCGTCACGGAGGCCCGGGCCGAGGCAGCGCCCTCCGACCCGGAGGACCAGCCGTCCCCGTGCGGGTCGCCGTTCGGGCCCGGGTTCTGGGCCCGCCCACGCGAAGAACTGGGATCGCCGTAGTTCATTCCTCACACCCTGCCGGTCGCGGTGGGGCGCGGGCGCGCCGCCACCGGGTTGCCGTGAGATGGAACACGAGACGCTACACCCCGGGCGTGCCGGGGCGCAGGCGTCAAATCCGACCTATTCGGACCAATCAGACCTAGCAGCTGTCGCTCGTCCCGCCCAGGGATCGGGCCGGGATCGATCGGGACAGCCGGGTTCACCGTTGGGCCTCTCGCCTTCGCCGAGGGGTGGAGCCGCTCGCGGTCTCCTGCTCCGCCGCGTCCTCCGTGCCGCCGGCCAGACCGTCCCGCCCGAGCAGGAACTGCTCGACGAGATGGTTCCAGTCACAGCCGGGGCACACCTCCACCACGAACACCTGGAACTCACGCAGGGTCATGGCCAGGACGGGCAACTCCACCCGGGTACGCGCCTGGCCGGCCGACTGCTTGAGTTCGTCGCCGTAAATGTAGTGGACGTGGATGAGGTTCTCACTGCGGCAGATCGGGCAGCGCTGGTCGGTGGGCTCGCCGTGGAAACGGGCGGCGTTCTTCAGGTACGGCGAGGCGTCGCAGACGTCGTACGTGCCGATCCGCCCGGCGAGGAGTTCACGCAGCACCGCTCGCTTCTGGAGCGAGTAGTCGACCACCTGGCGCTGCGTACGCATGCGGGAAAGGGTACGCGGTCCGGCCGGGCGAGGCGACCACCGTCACGATCCGTGACGGCAGAACCTCGTAATCGGGGGTTTGCCCTGATCATGTGACTCCGCTACCGTGCGATGTATCGGTCCGATACATCGCGGCGGTTACCGCTCCGCGCCGGGGGTAAGAAGGGATGGCCCGTGCTCGAACTCGCCATCCTGGGCCTCCTGCAGGAGGCTCCGATGCACGGCTACGAGCTGCGCAAGGAGTTGACCGCCAAGCTCGGCGCGATCCGGGCGGCGATCAGCTACGGCTCGCTCTACCCGACCCTGCGCCGGCTGCAGGCGGCGGGATGGATCACCGAAGCCGCCGAGACACCCGCGACCGCCGAGGAGGTTCCCGCGCTGACCAGCCGACGCGGTCGGGTGGTCTACACCATTACCGCGGAGGGCAAGGAACGCTTCGCCCAGCTCATAGCGCAGGCTGGACCCGAGACGTACGACGACACGGGCTTCGGCGTGCACTTCGCGTTCTTCGCCCGGACCGACCAGGCCACCCGGCTCCGGATCCTGGAAGGTCGTCGCCGGAAAATCGAGGAGCGTCGCGAAGGCCTTCGTGACGTGCTCGGCCGGGCAGCCGAGCGGCTCGACGCGTACACCCTGGAACTGCAACGCCACGGGCTCGACGCCTGTGAGCGCGAGGTCCGCTGGCTGGAGGAGCTCATCGCCAACGAGCGCTCCGGCCGAGCCCCGACGGTCCCCCGATCCGGGACGGCCGGCGGCCGAGGAGAAAACGACAGCCCGCCCCCGCCTGGAGAGTCCAGGACGAAGCGGCCGTGATGAAAGAAGAAGGAGGCAGACGTTATGGGCTCCGTCCGCGTCGCCATCGTCGGTGTGGGTAACTGCGCCTCGTCCCTCGTGCAGGGCGTGGAGTACTACCGGAACGCCGACCCGAACGACCGCGTCCCGGGTCTCATGCACGTCACCTTCGGCGACTACCACGTCTCGGACGTGAAGTTCGTCGCGGCGTTCGACGTGGACGCCAAGAAGGTGGGCATGGACCTCGCCGAGGCCATCGTGGCCAGCGAAAACAACACCATCAAGCTGTGCGACGTGCCGCCGACCGGCATCACCGTGCAGCGCGGCCCGACCTTCGACGGTCTCGGCCAGTACTACCGCGAGATCATCGAGGAGTCGGACGTCGAGCCGGTCGACGTGGCGCAGGCGCTGCGCGACGCGCAGGTCGACGTGGTCGTCTCCTACCTGCCGGTGGGCTCCGAGCAGGCCGACAAGTTCTACGCCCAGGCCGCGATCGACGCGGGCTGCGCGTTCGTGAACGCCCTGCCGGTCTTCATCGCCTCCGACCCCGAGTGGGCGAAGAAGTTCGAGGACGCGGGCCTGCCGATCGTCGGTGACGACATCAAGAGCCAGGTCGGCGCCACCATCGTGCACCGCGCCCTGGCGAAGCTCTTCGAGGACCGCGGGGTCGAGCTGCTGCGCACGTACCAGCTCAACTTCGGCGGCAACATGGACTTCATGAACATGCTGGAGCGCAACCGCCTGGTCTCGAAGAAGATCTCGAAGACCCAGTCGGTGACCTCCCAGATCCCGCACGAGATGCAGAAGAGCGACGTGCACATCGGCCCGTCCGACCACGTGCCGTGGCTGGACGACCGCAAGTGGGCGTACATCCGCCTGGAGGGCCGCTCCTTCGGTGACACCCCCCTCAACGCCGAGCTCAAGCTCGAGGTGTGGGACTCGCCGAACTCGGCCGGTGTCATCATCGACGCCGTCCGGGCCGCGAAGATCGCGCTGGACCGGAAGATCGGTGGCCCGATCCTCTCCGCCTCCTCGTACTTCATGAAGTCCCCGCCGAAGCAGTACGCCGACCACGACGCGCACGCCGCCGTCGAGGCGTTCATCGCCGGCGAGGTCGAGCGCTGACGCGCTGAGCACACGGAGGAAGGCCGGGTCCGCACGGACCCGGCCTTCCTTTTTCGGTGTACGTCAGGACCAGGCGCGCCGCAGCGCCACCGCGGCTTCGAGCTCCAGCAGGGTCACCTTGCGCGGCAGCCCGCCGCCGAAGCCCACCAGCTTGCCGCCCGCCCCGACGATCCGGTGGCAGGGCACGAGCACCGGAACCGGGTTGCGGTTGCAGGCCACCCCGACCGCCCGGGCCGCCCCCGGATCGCCGACCGCCTTCGCCACCTCGCCGTAGGTCTTCGTCTCCCCGTACGGAATGCGGGTCATCTCCCGCCACACGGCGCGCTCGAACTCGGAGCCACACGGCGCCACCACCGGCACGGTGAACCCGGTCAGCTCGCCGGCGAAGTACGCCCGCAGCTCGGCCACCGCCAGCCGGGCGACCTCGTCGCCGGGCTCGTCGGTCGCCGACGCCACCCGGCCGAAGTGCGCCCCGCGGACGGCCTCCCCATCGGTGCCGACGGAGAACTCCCCGATCGGCGAGTCGAGCACGGTCCAACGCATGTCGCCCATTGTCCCGCGCCGTGAGGCAAAGTTCCTCCCGCCCCGGGCGTCTGAGCTACGGAGGTGGGCGGTGGCAGAGGTCGACGGGGAGTTCACCGCGTTCGTCAACGAACGGGGAGCGGCCCTGCTGCGCGTCGCGTACGCGCTCGCCGGGAACCAGCACGCGGCGGAGGACCTGCTCCAGAACGCGCTGGCCAAGGCGTACGCCCGCTGGCCCCGGATCCGCGGCGACGCGGAGCCGTACGTGAAACGGATCCTCTACCACGACCAGGTCTCCGGCTGGCGGCGTCGGGCGCGACGCCCGGAGGTGCCGCTGGCGGAGCTGCCGGAGCGGGCGGCGGCCGGCGAGGACGACAGCGACCTGCGGCTGCTGCTCCGGGACGCGCTGCGGGCACTGCCGCCCCGGCAGCGGGCCGTGCTGACCCTGCGCTACCTGGAAGACCTGAGCGTCGAACAGACCGCGGCGCTGCTCGGCTGCCGGACCGGCACGGTGGCCAGCCAGAGCGCCAAGGCGCTGGCCAAGCTCCGCCAGCTGGTGCCGGGGCTGGACGAGCGGACCAGTCGAGCGGAGGTGACCCGATGAGCACGTCGCTGGACGAGACCCTCCGGGCGGCCGTACGAGAACTCGCGGACCACGCCGGCCCCGCCCCGGACCTGGCCACCCGGGCGCTCGGCCGGGGTCGTCGGCTGCGCCGCCGACGGCGGGTGACCGCGGCCGGGGCCGCGCTTGTCGCGGTCGTCGCAGTGACCCTGCCGTTCGTGCTGCTCCGGCCCGCTGCGGCCCCACCCCCCACCACGCCGCCCGCGACCGCCACTCCTTCGCCGGCCCTGCTGCCCACGCCCGGGCCGGACTGGACGACGAGGCCGCTCGTGCTGCCCGGCGGCTGGGTGGTGACCAGGGCGCAGGTCAGCGGCGGATCCGGCACCGGCTTCCTGCTGGACCGGGGCCGTGGACGCTACTTCGCGACCCACCGCTACGACGGCATCTTCCCGGCGCCCACCGGCCCGCTCGTCGCGGTCAGGGACGACGAGCGGCCACGGGACATCGGCCTGTTCGACCTCACCACCGGAAAAACCCGCTGGTACGTGGTGGGCCGCGCGCTCTCCGTCCCGCGGTGGTCGCCGGACGGCCGCCGGCTGCTCTTCACCACGACCCAGCTCGACCACGAGGGCTTCATCGTGATGGGGGTCGACGGCACGAAGCACACGTACCGGGTGGATCGGCGGGCGTACTTCTGCACCGACTACTGCGACTTCACCTGGACCCGGGACGGGCGGGAGGTCGCGCTGCCGCAGACGGGTGGGGGTGGCCACGACGAGGCCGTCCGGGACAAGCGGCGGGGCGTACAGCTCTTCTCCGCCGACGACGGCCGGCCCACCAGGCTGCTCCCCGTGCCCGGCGATCCGGCCGGCCCGTGGGCCTGGTCACCCGACGGAACGCTGGTGGCCGTTCAGGGGCAGCAGGAGCCGCTACTGGTCGAGACGGCGACGGGCCGGGTGGTGCACCCCTTGCCGAGCGCCGAGGTGGTCTGGCTCTCCGACGACCGGCTGCTGTATCGCCGGCCGTCCGGGGCGGGAGACTTCGTCCTCGCCGACCGATCCGGCCGGGAGCTGGTCCGCCAGCCACTGCCGAAGCAGCTGGTCGATCTTGAGGTGAGTGTCGCTCCCCGCTGACCGTTCGGTCGGTCGTTGATGTTGCGCGACATCGATACCGTGCAGGTCGTGGCCACGGGGACGCTCATTTTCCTGATCATCGGCGGGGCCGGGGTCGGCGTGCTGACGCTCGCCCTGCTCGGGTCGGGCGTACTCCACCTCGGCCATCCGGACGTCGACGGGCCGGTGTCGCTGGAGGCGGTCGCCGGGTTCACCGGGGCGTTCGGCTTCGGCGCCGCGATCGTCAACGAGCTGCTCGGTGGGCGTACCCCCGGAATGATCGCGGCGGCGGTGGCCGGCGGCGCGCTCGCCGCCGTGCCCACCGGCTGGCTGGCGGCCCGGCTCAGCCGCGCGGCCCGGAACATGCGCACGGACGCCACGCCGACCCGGGACCACCTGGTCGGCGCGATCGGCCTGGTGGTGACCCCGGTCCCCGCCGGCGGCTACGGCGAGGTCCGGGTACGCCTCGCCGGACAGCCGGTCAAACTCAACGCCCGGGCCGACCATCCGATCCCGGTCGGCGCCCGGATCTTCGTGGTCGAAGCGCTCAGCGAGACCAGCGTGCACGTCGAGACCTACTGATTCCCCCAGCACAGACGGGAACTCCCATGCCCCTGCTCGTCGCCATCGGCGGCGCGGTCCTCCTCGCCGTCGTCCTCGTCCTCTTCGTGCTCTCCCGGATCAAGGTGGCCGGCCCGAACGAGGCGTTCATCGTCACCGGCCGCAAGGGCCGGACCACCCAGACCGCCGACGGCGGACGCTCCACCGACATGTCGGGGCAGAAGGTCGTGCTCGGCGCGTCGGTCTTCGTGCTGCCGGTGGTGCAGAAGCTCCAGTCCCTCGACCTGTCCAGCCGGCGGATCGACGTCGGCATCAAGGGCGCGGTGAGCAAGCAGGGCATCCGCACCGACCTGCACGGCGTGGCGATCGTCAAGGTCGGCGGCACCGAGGACGCCATCCGCGCGGCCGCCCAGCGGTTCCTGCACCAGCAGGACGAGATCGAGGACTTCACCCGGGAGGTGCTGGCCGGCGCGCTGCGCTCGATCGTCGGCCGGCTCACCGTCGAGGAGGTCATCCGGGACCGGGCCGCGTTCGCCAGCGCGGTCGCCGAGGAGGCCGAGCACTCGATGACCAACCAGGGCCTGGTGCTGGACACCTTCCAGCTCCAGGACATCCTGGCCGAGGGGTCCTACCTGTCCGACCTCGGCCGCCCCGAGGCGGCCCGGGTGCTCAAGGACGCGGCCATCGCCGAGGCGCGGGCCCGGCAGCAGGCCGAGCAGGAGCGGCTGCTCGCCGAGGAGGCAATCGCCGAGGCGAACCGGAACCTGTCGCTCAAGCAGGCCGCCATCCAGGCCGAGATCGACGCGGCCAAGGCGAGGTCGGCGGCGGCCGGCCCGCTCGCCCAGGCCGAGCGGGACCAGGCGATCCTCTCCGAGCAGCAGAAGGTGGCCGAGCGCAACGCCGAACTGAAGCAGCGCCAGCTCGACACCGAGGTGCGCAAGCCGGCCGACGCGGCCCGCTACAAGGTCGAGCAGGAGGCCGAGGCGTCCCGCAACGCTGCGGTGCTCAACGCGGACGCGCAGCGGCAGGCCACCATCGCCGCCGCCCAGGCCGCCGCCGAGCAGGCCCGGCTCACCGGTGAGGGCGAGCGGGCCCGGCGGGCCGCGCTGGCCGAGGCGAACGCGATCGAGGGCGCCAAGGAGGGTGAGGCCGAGCAGCGCCGGCGTTCCGCGATCGCCGAGGCGGTCGAGCGCGAGGGCCAGGCCGAGGCCGCGGCCATCCTGGCCAAGGGTCAGGCCGAGGCCGACGCGATGGCCCGCAAGGCCGAGGCGTTCGCCGCGTACGGCGAGGCCGCGGTGCTGGACCTGCTGGTCAAGGTGCTGCCGCAGGTGGTCGAGGCGGCCAGCGCCCCGATTGGCGCGATCGACAAGATGACCGTCATCTCCACCGACGGCGCCTCGTCGCTGACCAGGTCGGTCGCCGGCAACGTGGCGCAGGGCCTCCAGCTCGGCAGCGACCTGACCGGCATCGACCTGGCCGGGCTGCTCGCCAAGCTGGGCGGCGCGGCCACCGGCGGCGGCAACGGTCGGACCGCGGTGGACGGCAGCACCGTGGAGCACTGATCCGGAACAACACGACGGCGCCCGCCGGATCCCCTCCTCGGGGAACTCCGGCGGGCGCCGTTGTGTGACTGGTCAGATGACCGCGACGACGAACTTCTCGCCGATGCCGAGACCCAGGGTCTCGCTGTTCCAGTCGACGGTACGGCTCGAGATGAGCTGGCTGGCGCCGGTGCTGCCGGCGGTGACCGCCTGCCCGTCGACGTACGCCCGCAGGTAGATCGAGCCGTCCGGGTTGTAGTCGAGGAAGTCGAACGTCTCCCACGGGCCGATCGAGGCGGACCGGGCGATCAGCGGCTTCGCGCCCGCGCTCTCCGCCGCCACGAACTTGCCGTTGACCAGCGCCTTGAGGCCGAAGAAGCCGTCACCGACGCTGACGATCTCGAACTTCTCCCAGGCCCCGACGCTGGCGGACCGGGCGATCAGCGGCTGGCTGCCGCCGCTCTCCGCGGTGACGAACTTCCCGTTGGCCAGCGACTTGATGCCGACGACGGGGGCCGCCGCGTCGAAGTCGAACTTCTCGGCGGTGCCGATCGCGGTCTTGCTGGCGATCAGCGGGGAGGTGGTGCTCGGCGCGGTGACATACCTGCCGTTGATGGTCGCCTTCAGGCTGATCGTGCCGTCGGTGTTGTCGATGATCTGGAACTTCTCCCAGGGACCGATCGCGGCGGACCGGGCGATCAGCGGCTTCGCGCCCGCGCTCTCCGCGGCCACGAACTTGTTGTTGACCCGGGCGCGCAGCCCGACCAGGCCGCCGCCGGCGTCGACCACGTCGTACTTCTCCCACGCCCCGAGGGTGGTGCCCCGGGCGATCAGCGGCTTGGTGCCCGCGCTCTCCGCGGTCACGTAGCGGCCGTTGACCCGGGCCTTCAGCCCGTACGAGCCGCGGGCGGTCGGGACCGTGCCGACGTGCAGGAGCCGGTCCAGCGAGCCCATGGTGTCGTGCACCGCGCCGCCCACGCCGGTGGTAACGATGGAGTCGCGCACCTGCTGCGGAGTCCAGGTCGGGTGCGCCTCGAGCAGCAGCGCGGCGGCCCCCGCGACGTGCGGGGAGGCCATCGAGGTGCCGTTCATCGCCACCGAGCCGCTGGTGGTGCCCATCGCGGCGGAGACGATGCCGGTGCCCGGCGCGAAGGTGTCCAGGCAGCGGCCGTAGTTGGAGAACCAGGCCCGGAAGTCGACGCTGTCGGTGGCGCCCACCGTGATGGCCGCCGGCACGTTCGCCGGGGAGACGCCGCACGCGTCCTGCATGCTGTTGCCGGCCGCGACGGCGTAGGTGACGCCGGCCGAGATGGAGCGGTTGACCGCGTCGTTGACGGCCTGGTCGGTGCCGCCGAAGCCGAGGCTCATGTTGGCCACGGCCGGCTTGACGGCGTTCGCGGTGACCCAGTCGATGCCGGCCAGCACCTGCTCCGTGGTGCCGCTGCCCTCGCAGTCCAGCACCCGTACGCCGACGATCTTGACGTCCTTGGCCACGCCGTACTTCGTGCCGCCGATGGTGCCGGCCACATGCGTGCCGTGGCCGTCGCAGTCCTGCGCGACGTTGTCCTGCTCGACGGCGTCGTAGCCGTAGCTGGCCCGCCCACCGAAGTCCTGGTGGCCGATGTCGATGCCGGTGTCGATGACGTACGCGGTCACCCCGGCCCCGGTGGCCGGGTAGGTGTAGACGCCGTCGGCCTTCGCCGTGGTCTGGTCGATCCGGTCCAGGCCCCAGGACGGCGTGCCGCTCTGGCTGCCGGTGGCCGACCAGCGCTGGACCGGCTGGACGTAGGCGACGTCGGGATCGGCCGCGAGCTTCTCCGCCTGCCGGCGGTTCATGGTGGCGGAGTAGCCGTGCAGCGCCTTGCTGAACACCCGGCGCACCGATCCGCCGTGCTCGTCGCTGAGCGCCGAGGCGCTGGCCCGTACCTCGGCGGGGGTGGCCTTGCCGTTCTTGAGGACGACGATGTAGCGGTCCGGCACCGCGCCGGCGGTGCCGGCGCCCCGGATCTCGGCCCGCGGCGGGTCGGTCGGGTCGGCGAGGGCGGGGCCGCCGGTGGCGGCACAGAGGATGGAGGTTGCCGAGGTGAGGGCGAGCCCCACCAGCGCAGATCGGCGCAGCGCGCCGTGGCGTGTCACTGAGTTGTTCTCCCCGTGTCCAGCGACCGTCCGGATCGGACGGGCGGATGCGATCAGAACAGCCTCGCCCGCGAATCGGGAGGCCGGTGATGACCAACATCATGCGGGAGACATCGACCGTGGCACGTCAACCGTTCGGTCGACACGCCGGCGTATCGTCGTCAGCCGTCAGCCGACGACGCCCTGCCCCCGGGCCCAGCGCAGCAGCTCGGCCTCGGCCTCGTCCCGCTCCAGCGGGCCGCGCTCCAGGCGCAGCTCCTTGAGGTACTGCCAGGCCCGCCCCACGACCGGTCCGGGCGGCACGCCGAGCAGCTCCATGATCGCGTTGCCGTCGAGGTCGGGACGGACCCGGGCCAGGTCCTCCTCGGCGGCGATCCGGGCGATCCGCTCCTCCAGCGCGTCGTAGTCGGCGGCGAGCTGGGACGCCTTGCGCCGGTTGCGGGTGGTGCAGTCGGAGCGGGTCAGCTTGTGCAGGCGGGACAGCAGGTCACCGGCGTCGGTGACGTAGCGGCGGACCGCCGAGTCGGTCCACTCGCCCCGGCCGTAGCCGTAGAAGCGCAGGTGCAGGCCGACCAGCTTGACCACCTGTGCGGTCACGTCCTTGGGGTAGCGCAGCGCCTTCATCCGGGCCTTGGTCAGCCGGGCGCCGACCACCTCGTGGTGGTGGAAGCTGACCCGGCCGTCCGGGCCGACCGCCTTGGTGGCCGGCTTGCCGGCGTCGTGCATCAGCGCGGCCATCCGCAGCACGAAGTCGCAGCCGTCCTCCTCCATCGACATGGCGTTGCTGACCACGGTGAGCGTGTGCTCGTAGACGTCCTTGTGCTGGGCGTGCTCGTCGATCTCCAGCTTCAGCCCGGTCAGCTCCGGCAGGAAGCGGTCGGCCAGCCCGGTGTCGACCAGCAGCCGCAGCCCGGTGATCGGATCGGCGCCGCAGAGCAGCTTGGTGAACTCGTCGCGGATCCGCTCGGCGGTGATCCGGTCCAGGTCTGCGGCCATCCGGGCCATCGCCTCGCCGACGTCCGGGTGGACCGTGAAGCGCAGCTGGGCGGCGAACCGGGCCGCGCGCAGCATCCGCAGGGGGTCGTCCCGGAACGACTCCTGCGGCGTGCCGGGGGTACGGATGATCTTCGCGGCCAGGTCGGCCAGGCCGCCGTACGGGTCGGTGAACAGGTGCTCGGGAAGGCTGACCGCCATCGCGTTGACGGTGAAGTCCCGGCGCTTCAGGTCGTCGACCAGGTTGGTCCCGTACTCGACGATCGGGTTCCGGCTGACCTGGTCGTACGCCTCCGCGCGGAAGGTGGTGATCTCCAGCCGGAGCCCGTCGCGCTGGCAGCCGATGGTGCCGAACTCCCGCCCGGTCTCCCAGATCGACTCGGCCCAGCCCCGGATGATCCGGATGGTCTCGTCCGGGTGGGCGTCGGTGCAGAAGTCCAGATCGTCACCGAGGCGGCCGAGCAGGGCGTCCCGCACCGAGCCGCCCACCAGGTGCAGTTCGTGACCGGCCTGGGCGAAACGCCGGCCCAGCTCGTCGGCGACCGGGGAGACGCGGAGCAGTTCGGCGACGGCGTTGCGCTGCGCTGCGGTCAGCTCGCGACGTTCAGCGGCGTGGGAGGCGGAGACATCGGACATGGGACGGCCAGCCTATCGGGCCGGGGCCGCATCTCCTGCGCCGGGCGCGGGTAACGGGCCGAGGTTGACTAAGGTCTCGGTTGGGCGGGGCCGGCGAGGCCCGGCTCCGACCTACCCCTTGGAGGCTGGGAAATGAGCGGCGGGCTCTACCGCAGCGCGAACGCGCACGGCGACGGCCTGCCGCCGGACGACGGCGCCACCTTCATCTCGGCGGAGCCGCTGAACCAGCCGGGGGTCGAGGCCACCGCGCCACCCCAGGAGGTGGTGGCCGAGACCAGCGCCGCGGCGAACAGCGCGGTGATGGCGATCGGCAGCCTGGTCAGCCGGGGTACGGGTTTCATCCGCAACCTGATGGTCGGCGCGGCGCTGGGCAACCTGGTCGGCAACGTCTTCACCACCGCCCAGTTCCTGCCGAACCAGGTCTACGAGTTCCTGCTCGGCGGCGTACTCACCAGCGTGCTGATCCCGGTGCTGGTCCGCCGCCGCAAGACCGATCCCGACCGGGGTGAGGCGTACGCCCAGCGGCTGCTGACCCTGGCCGTGCTCGCCCTGGCCGCCACCGCGCTGATCGCGATGGTCGGCGCGCCGGTACTCACCGCGCTCTACGCCAGCGGCAAGGACGAGCACTACACCGGCCTGGTCACCAACCTGTCGTACCTGATGCTCCCGATGCTGTTCTTCACGGGCCTGAGCGCGCTGATCGCCGCGGTGCTGAACACCCGGGGGCACTTCGCCGCCCCGATGTGGGCGCCGATCCTCAACAACCTGGTGGTGATCGGCGCCTTCGGCCTCTACATCCTGATCTACGGCGCGGAGGCGATCCGACCGGAGGACATGGGCTGGGGGCAGATCCTGCTGGTCGGCGGGGGCGCCCTGCTCGGCGTGGCGGTCCAGGCGGCCGGGCTGCTGCCGGCGCTGCGCAAGGTCGGCTTCCGGTGGAAGCTGCGTTTCGACTTCCGCGAACTGGGGCTGCGCGAGCTGGCCCAGCTCGGCGCCTGGATGTTCTGCTACGTCGCGGTCAACCAGCTCGGCCTCTTCGTGGTGGTCAACCTGCTCACCCGGGCGGCGGGCGAGGACAGCGCGGGCCTGCTGATCTACAACAACGTCTTCCTGCTGCTGATGATGGCGCACGGCATCATCGCCGTCTCGATCATCACCGCGCTGATGCCCCGGATGAGCGCGGCCGCCGCCGACGGCCGGTTCCACGACGTCACCGCCGACCTGTCGCGGGGCACCCGGATGGTCACCGCGGTGCTCGCCCCGATCGCGGTCTGCTACGCGGTGCTGGCCGGCCCGATCTCGGTGGTGGTCTTCCGGTACGGCGCCTTCACCGGCGACAACGCGGTGGCGACCTCGACCGTGCTGCTGGTGGCGGCGGTCGGCCTGGTGCCCTTCGCGATCAGCCAGCTCTTCACCTTCGCCTTCTACGCCCTGCCGGACACCCGCACCCCGGCGCTGGTCAACATCCCGGTGGTGGCCCTGCGGGTGCTCCTCCAGGTCGGTCTCTACCTGGCCTTCTCGGCCACCTTCGCGGCGGCCGGCATGATGCTCGGCAACGCGATCTCGTACGTGGCGGCGGCGATCGTCTCGGCGCTGCTGCTGCGGCCGCGGGTGGGCCGGATCGGGCTGGGCGGGATCATGCGGACCATGGGCCGGGTGGTGATCGCCGCGCTGGGCGCGGCCCTGGTCGGCCTGCTGGTGGTGAAGCTGCTCCCCGGCGATCCGGCGCACCTGAGCTGGCTGGCCGCCGTCGTCCAGCTGGTGATCGGCGGCGCGGTGATCGGCGTGACCTACCTCGGGCTGGCCATGGCCCTGCGGATCGGCGAGATCACCGAGGTGGTCGGGATGGTCCGGCGAAGGCTCGGGCGGTGACCTCGACCAGCGCCGATGACGGACGGTGAACGAGGATCACCAGCCTGGGGATACGGCTGTGGATAACTCGGGGTTCCGCCGCCCAATGGGCCTCTCGGCCTGTGGACAACCAACCGTACGGCTGAGGGTGGCCAGGCCGGAGCAGGGGAAACCCAGACCGGGTCCCGGCGGCCGCCACACCGGTACGCCCCTGCGCCGACTACTTGCCGTCAACCTCTAGATTGGGCGTGCGTGTCCCAGCGACCCGCCCGGACGCGGCCGTTCGCCCGGCCGATCCCCGCGGTCACTGGTGTCCCAACGGCTCCGGCGGGAAGATGACATGTCGGAGAACCGGGCATCCCGGGTAAGGTCGCTCTCGACGGGCACGGCAGGTGCCGACGTGGGCGTCGACACCGGTCTGCCGGTTCCATCCAAGGCAGAGCGGGAAGCCACATGCCCAGCAGCACGGGTCCATCGATCGACACGATCACCGAGGGAGGACGGGTGACCCAGGTCGGCGAGGGTCAGGAGGCGGAGGAGACCTCTCCGCCGGTCGTGACCTTCGGTGCTCCCACGGCCGGTGAGGTCCTTGCCGAGCGGTACGAGCTGGTCGAGCACATCAACAACGACAGCGCGGGCCGGCTCGTCTGGCGCGGGGTCGACGTGGTGCTGCGCCGTCCCGTCGCGGTGGTCCTCCGCTACCCGGGTGGCGACTCCGCCACCGAGATGCTCCAGGCGGCCGTCGCGGCCAGCCGGGTGATCCACCCCAACCTGGTCGGCGTCTACGACGCGATCGACGAGGACGACCGGGCCTATGTGGTCCGCGAGTGGGTGGACGGCCAGTCGCTGCGCGAGCTGGTCGCCGCCGACGGTCCGCTGGACCCGGCCCGGGCCACCGCCATCGGCAGCGCGGTCGCGAGCGCCCTCGCCGCCGTGCACGCCACCGGCATGGTGCACGGCAACGTCCACCCCGGCACCGTGATGATCAGCGACGACGCCCGCGTGGTCCTGGCCGACGCGCGGACCGACGGGGCGGACAGCCAGGAGAACGACCTGCGGGCGGTCGGCGGGTTGCTCTACTTCGCCCTGACCGGCCACTGGCCGCACGGCGAGGCCCCGCTGCACGGCGCCACCGCAGGCCACGGCCGCGCCGCCCTCCCCGACGCGGTCCGGGACGCCGGCGGCGCCATCGCCGCGCCCCGTCAGGTGCGTGCCGGGGTGCCGGCGTACCTCGACGACCTCACCATGGACCTGCTCGACTCGGAGATCGCGCCGCCCTCGTCGGACGTGCTGTCGGCCGAGCTCAACCGGCTCGACATCCCCGCCGACGAGCATTTCCTGGAGCAGGCCGGTCCGCTGCGCTTCACCGCCGACACCGAGGACGAGCCGTCGCCGCTGGCCGCGGCCGGCGGCCGCAAGGTCGCCCTGGGCATCGCCGGCCTGCTGGCGGTGGCGCTGGTCGGGCTGCTCATCGGGATCAGCGCCCTCGGCGGCGACAAGGACCCGAACAAGGAGCCGGTCGCTCAGCCGTCCAGCAGCGCGCCCGCCGGCGGCACCAGCGCACCGGCCGCCCCGGTCCGCAAGCTGACCATCCAGGACGTCCGGATCATCGACCCGGACAGCCGCAAGCGCGACGAGCTGAACGACGTCGAGAAGGTGATCGACGGTGATCCCAACAAGGGCTGGGAGACCGACACCTACAACTCCGCGGACTTCAGCCACTACAAGAAGGGCATGGGGATCTGGATCGACCTCGGCGCCCCGCACACGGTCAAGTCGATCCAGGCCACCCTGTCGTCCACCGGCGCCTCCGCCGAGCTGCGCGCGGGCAAGGGCGAGCACGAGTCCACCTCCGCCGGCGACAAGCAGCTCGTGGCCGCCTACACGGAGCGGATCGGGCAGCCGTTCGAGCAGCACGACGGCACCACGATGACCTTCGACGGGTTCAACCCGGAGGAGAAGTACCAGTACCTCCTCTTCTGGATCACCGAGCTGCCGGAGAAGGACGGCGGCGGCGGCTGGAAGCTCGGCGTCCAGGAAATCACGGTCCAGGGCTCGTGAGCCGCTCGCCGCACCCGGTGCACCGCCTCCGTCGGACGTGGTGATGGCGGGTCGCGGTGGGCGTACGCCCGAGCCGGCGACCGGGGACGGCCCGCCGGCCGGGGTGTCCGACCTCGATCTGCTGCGGGCGCATGTCGCCGGTGACCGGGACGCCTTCACCGAGCTGTTCCACCGGCACCGCGACCGGCTCTGGGCGGTGGCTCTGCGCACGGTCGGCGACCGCGAGGAGGCGGCCGACGCCCTCCAGGACGCGTTGCTGTCGGCGCACCGCGCCGCGGCCCGGTTCCGGGGTGACTCGGCGGTCACCACCTGGCTGCACCGGATCGTGGTCAACGCCTGCCTGGACCGGATCCGGCGGCGCCAGACGCACGCCACGGTCCCGCTGCCGGACGGGGTGCACACCGACGGGGAGCCCGGCCGGCACACCGGCGGGGTGGAGCCGGCCGCGCCGGCCCGGGACCACGACACCGCCCTGGTGGTCCGGCAGGCCCTCGCCGCGCTGCCGGTCGAGCAGCGCGCCGCGCTGGTCCTGGTGGACGTGCAGGGCTATCCGGTGGCCGAGGTGGCCCGCATGCTCGGGGTCGCCGAGGGGACGGTGAAGAGCCGGTGCGCGCGGGGCCGGGCCCGGCTGGCCGTGCTCCTGGGGCACCTGCGAACCGGTTCCGACGAGTCGGCGGACGTGCCCCGGGTCACCGGCGGGAACCCGCGGCCGCCCGAGGGCGTCGGATCCACGTCGGGGTGGTCCCGGCGAGACGCCAGCCAGGAGGAGACGTGACTTCCCGGGAGTTCAGCGAGGTCGACCACGACCTGCTCGCCGACTACCTCGGCGGTGCGCTGGACGGCACCCCGGAGCAGGCCTCCGTCGCCCGGCTGGTCGAGCAGGACCCGGCCTGGGGCGAGGCGTACGCCGCCCTGGCCCGGGCGGTCGAGCTGGTCCACGCGGACCTGGCCGCCTGGGCCGCCGAGCCCGCCCCGGAGCTGCCGCCCACCGTGGCGGACCGGATCGACGCGGCGCTCGCCGGCGCCGGCCCGGCCGCCGCTCTCACCTCCGACGCCTCCGACGCCTCCGCACAGGACCGGACGCCGGCCGCCGTGCCCGCG
>NZ_MUYZ01000147.1:0-15904 GCF_003013775.1 Micromonospora sp. MH33 | reverse complement strand
CGGACGGACCGCGACCCGGAGTGGCCGGCGCTCGCCGCCCAGCTCGCGGCCGACGACGGCGACCGGGCCTGCGCGGCCACCACCCGGCTGGCGGCGACGGCCTACGCGGCGGCCGAGGCGTTGGCACAGCTCGACGGCGGCACGCCGGAGACCCTCGGCTGCGCCGTCGAGATTCCGGGGCCGGGCCGCTTCCGGCACCGCCGGTGGCCACCGCACCCCTCCTGCGAGTGCTCGGGGCGTCGCCCGATCCGGTCGGGCGCGCCCGCTCCCGGCCGCACAGCAGCAGCGGGCCCCTCGAGTCGGTAACAATGACCGGGTGACCGACATCCCGCGCCGGGCCGTGTCCCGGACCGCCAAGCTCGCCGCTCTACCGCTCGGTTTCGCCGGTCGGACCGTCCTCGGCATGGGCAAGCGGGTCACCGGGCTCGCGTCCGACGTCATCTCCGCCGAGATCCAGCAGCGCACCGCCGAGCAGCTGTTCAGCGTGCTCGGGCAGCTCAAGGGCGGGGCGATGAAGTTCGGTCAGGCCCTGTCGGTCTTCGAGGCGGCGCTGCCGGAGGAGATCGCCGCCCCCTACCGGCAGGCGCTCACCAAACTCCAGGAGGCCGCCCCGCCGCTGCCCGCGGCGACCGTGCACAAGGTGCTCGCCGAGCAGCTCGGGCCGGACTGGCGCGACCGGTTCGTGGAGTTCAACGACACCCCGGCCGCCGCGGCCAGCATCGGCCAGGTGCACCGCGCGGTATGGCGCGACCCGGGGTACGGGCCGAACGGCGGCCCACGCCACCGGGACGTGGCCGTGAAGATCCAGTACCCGGGCGCCGGGGACGCCCTGCTCGCCGACCTGAAGCAGCTCTCCCGGCTGGGCGGCATGTTCCGGGCGATCCAGCCCGGGCTGGACGTCAAGCCGCTCCTGGTCGAGCTGCGCGAACGGATCACCGAGGAACTGGACTACGAGCTGGAGGCCGAGTCGCAGCGCGCCTTCGCCGCCGCGTACGCCGACGACCCGGACATCTACATCCCGGAGGTGCTCGACGCCGCGCCCCGGGTGCTGATCACCGAGTGGGTCGAGGGCACCCCGCTGTCGCAGATCATCCGGGAGGGCACCGAGGAGCAGCGTGACGAGGCCGGGCGGCTGATGGCCGAGCTGCACCTCTCCGCGCCCATGCGGGCCGGGCTGCTGCACGCCGACCCGCACCCGGGCAACTTCCGGCTGCTCCCGGACGGCCGGCTCGGCGTGATCGACTTCGGCGCGGTGGCCCGGATGCCGGAGGGCACCCCCGAGCCGATCGGCCGGATCGCCGCGCTGGCGTTGCGGGGCGACGCGGACGCGGTGGTGGCCGGGCTGCGCGCCGAGGGTTTCGTCAGCCCCACCGAGCCGATCGACGCCGAGGGGGTGCTGGACTTCCTCCGGCCGATGCTGGAGCCGATCGCCGCGGACGAGTTCCGGTTCACCCGGGCCTGGCTGCGCGGCGAGGCGGCCCGGCTGGCCAGTCCCCGCTCCCCCACCTACCAGCTCAGCCGGCAGCTCAACCTGCCACCGGGTTATTTGATGATCCACCGGGTGACGCTGGGCTCGATCGGGGTGCTCTGCCAGTTGGAGGCGAAGGCGCCCTACCGGGCCATCCTGGAGCGCTGGCTGCCCGGCTTCGCCCCGGTGAGCTGACCGACGCGCACGCCGAAGGGCGGTGACCATCCGGTCACCGCCCTTCGTGGTGTAGGGATCTAGAGAACGCCCAGGTCGCGAGCCGACTGGCTACGGCTGCGCATGGCGACGGTACGGGCGGAACGGGTTGCCTCAGTGCTCGTGGTGGTGCCAGCCTGAGGCCGGCGCATTCGAACCCGGGACAACGCTTCGTGGAGTAGTTGCATCTCGGTTCCATTCGGCAGGTGCAGCATCGTTTTCGGCTTTCTCGCGGCCGGTGAGGATCACCGGCGGGGACGTTGGAACGGGGTTGTGTCAGGCTGCCAGCCGGACGGCGCTACGCGACTCGGACAGCCCACTGGCCGCCAGTCGCGCCTCCGCCTCGACCCGGAGCTGGGCGTCACGGGCGAGGTCCTCCTTGCGCGGACGGCCACGGGGCCGCTTGCGCGGGACTACCGCGCCACGCTCGAAGATCTCGCCGCCCCAGACGCCCCAGGGCTCGGCCCGCTCCACCGCCCCGGCGAGGCACTCGACGCGCAGCGGGCAGTCCCCGCAGAGCGACTTGGCCAGCTCGAGCTCGGTAGGCGAGTCGGAGAACCACAGGTCGGGGTCGAACTTCCGGCAGGGCAGGTTCGCCTCCACCTCGACGCTCACGTCGAGTGGGGCCAACGCCAGACTCATCCTCCGGTCACCTCTCTCTCACTTCGATCTCGTGGATCGCATTGCTTCGGCACTACGGCGGTGCAAAAAAACTGAGGCCGCGGATCCCGGTGTGCGGGTTCCGCGGCCTCGAGGTGAGCCGGTGGTCTGGATCAGACCGGTCTACCTCGAGGTGGAACGCCGCGGACATCCGTGCGCTTCTTGACGCCACCGATGCCCATGCCCGTGAAGCCACTGGTCCCCTCGATCTCCGCCAGCGGCGCGACGGTCAGGTTCAGCTCGGCCTGAACCTGGACCTGGTGCACCTGCGGAGTCGACGGTCGAGCGGCAAGGGCCACCCGGACGGACGACAGCGGAGCGCAGGCAGCTGGCATCGCCGCCGGACGCTCATAGGTGAAGATCTCCACGGGTGCCACCTCCCTGTCTTTCCTCGTGCCGACCATGGACTCATCCCCCGTGAGCAGCCAGAATGGCGCCGCTCGCGAGGTGTGTCCTGAGGCTATTCCTCGGCTCGGGGCGAGGGCAAACGATTTACGGCTAGATTTCGAAACTTTTCTGCGGGCAGACCTCGTCCACCCCCGCACCGGCCACCAGGGCCAGCACCGTATCGCCATAAAGTCCCAGTTTGCGGGGGCCGATCCCGGCGATTGCGATCAGCTCCTCGATGCGGCCCGGCTTCCGCTCGGCCAGCGCGGTGAGCGTGGCGTCGGTGAAGACCACGTACGCCGGCACCTTCTGCGCGCCGGCCACCCGCTGCCGCCACTCGCGCAGCCGCTCGTACAGCTCCTCGTCCAGATCGGACGGACAGGTCGGGCAGCGCCCCAGCTTCCGGTCCGCCCCGGCGAGCAGGGTGGCGCCGCAGATCCGGCAGGAGACCACCTGGGCGCGCCGCCGCTCGGTGCGCCGGGCCGCGCCCGCGCCGGCCCGCTCGCCGCCGCCGGAGCGGTCCAGCTGAGGCAGGAACCGGGACGGCCGCCGGGCCCGGCCGCCCGACGAGCGGGCCGCCGCGTACGACAGCCAGAGCCACTCCCGCGCCCGGGTGATCCCGACGTAGAGCAGCCGCCGCTCCTCCTCGACCTGCTCGGGGGTCTTCGCGTACGTGGTGGGCAGGGTGCCCTCGGCCAAGCCGACCAGGAAGACGGCGTCCCACTCCAGGCCCTTGGCCGAGTGCAGCGAGGCCAGCGTCACCCCCTCCACGGTGGGCACGTGCTGCTGGGTGGCCCGCCGGGCCAACTCCTCGTTGAAGTCGCTCAGGGTGACCGGGCGCTCGATCGCCACGGCCTCGCCGATCGGCACCACCTCGGGCGTCGCCGCGTACTCCTCGGCGAGCTGGACCAGGGCGGCGAGCGCCTCCCAGCGCTCGCGTGCGGCCCCGCCGGGCGGGGGCGCGTCGGGCCCCCAGCCGACCGCGGCGAGCCCCTCCACGACGGCGGTCGGGAGCGGGGTCTCCCCCGGGATGGACCGGGTGGCGGCGCGCAGCGCGATCATCGCCTGGCGCACCTCGGGGCGCTCGAAGAAGCGCTCCGCCCCCTGCACCACGTACGGCACCGCGGCCTCGGTGAGCGCCTTCTCGTACGCCTCGGACTGCGCGTTGGTGCGGAACAGCACCGCGATCTCCCGGGCCGGGGTGCCGCCGTCGATCAGCCCCCGGCAGCGGGCGGCGACCGCGTTGGCCTCGGCCGGCTCGTCGGTGAAGATCCGCAGCTCGGGTTCCGGGCCGGGTGGGCGCTGGCCGTGCAGCTCCAGCCGGAGCCGCGCCTCGGCGCCCCGGGCCTGGGAGATCACCGCGTTGGCCAGCCCGACCACCTGCGGGGTGGAGCGGTAGTCGCGGACCAGCCGGACCACCGTGGCACCCCGGTAGCGGCGCGGGAAGTCGACCAGGTAGGAGGAGGTCGCCCCGGTGAACGAGTAGATGGTCTGGCTGGCGTCGCCGACCACGGTGAGGTCGTCCCGACCGCCGAGCCAGGCGTCCAGGAGCCGCTGCTGGAGCGGGTTGACGTCCTGGTACTCGTCGACCACGAGGTGCCGGTACTGGCCGTGGACCTGCTCGGCGACGTCGGCGTGCTCCTCGATCCCCCAGACCGCGGCGCGCAGCATGTCCTCGAAGTCGATCACGCCGTTGCCGCGCTTGAGCCGCTCGTACGCGGCGAAGACCTCGGCCACCTTGGCCGGCTCGTACGGGGTCTCGCGCAGCGCCTTGGCCGCGGCGACCACGTACTCACCCGGCTCGACCAGCGACGACTTGGCCCACTCGATCTCGCCGGCCAGGTCGCGGGCGGCAGCCCGGTCGCCGCGCAGGCCCACCTTGGCGGCGGCCAGGGTGACCACCCGGACCTTGCTGTCCAGCAACTCGGGCATGGCCCGACCCTCCAGCAGCCGGGGCGCGAAGTAGCGGACCTGGCGCAGCGCGGCGGCGTGGAAGGTGCGCGCCTGCACGCCGCCCACGCCCAGCGCGCTGAGTCGGGCCCGCATCTCGGCGGCGGCTCGGGCCGTGAAGGTGACCGCCAGCACGTGCCGGGCGGAGATGTCGCCGGTGAGCGCGCGGTGGGCGATCCGGGAGGTCACCGCCCGGGTCTTGCCGGTCCCGGCGCCGGCCAGGATGCAGACCGGGCCGGCCGGGGCGGTCACCGCGGACCGCTGCTCCGGGTCGAGGCCGGCCAGCACCCGTTCCGCCGCTGAGTGAACCACCACAGCCAGGAATCATTCCAGCCTCCGGCGATGTTGCAGCGGTTAGCCTGGCCTGATCGGACCGGGCGCGAGCCACCCCTTGGAGGACCTGACCATGTTGACGATGTATTCCACCCCGTGGTGCGGCTACTGCCACCGGCTGAAGTCGCAGCTCGACCGGGAGGGCATCGCGTACGAGGTGGTCGACATCGAGCAGGACACGAAGGCCGCGGAGTTCGTGATGAGCGTCAACGGCGGCAACCAGACCGTCCCGACGCTGCGGTTCGACGACGGCAGCGCCCTGACCAACCCCTCGATCACCCAGGTCAAGCAGCACCTGGCCAGCCTTCCCGGCTGACCCGACCCGCACCCTGCCACGAGCGGCCGTCCCCACCTGGGACGGCCGCTCGTCGCGTCTCACGGCGCCCGGCGACGGCGGGTCGCGGCGAGCACCTCGTGGTCGAGCGGGCGGCGCGGGGCCGGGACGTGGAACAGGACGGGCCGGGGCGCGGTGAGCCGGCGGCCGCGCCAGAGGTAGAGGCCGGCGGCCGTGGTGGTCACCCCGACCAGGGCGAAGAGCAGGCGGTAGTCGAAGACGCCGACGAGCAGCGCGCCGGCCCCGATGGAGACCGCCTGCGGGCCGCTGACCACCGCCTCCGCGGCGGCGGCGACCCGGCCCAGCAGCCCCGGCGGGGTCCGCCGCTGGATGAGCGTGTTCAGCCCGACCATGGTCAGCGGCAGGGAGACCCCGGCCAGCAGCAGCGCCACCACGCCGAGCCAGAGCCGGGGGTACGCGAGCGCCAGCGCGGCCGGCCCGAAGAAGCTCACCCCGGCGGCGAGCGCACCCACCTCACCGGCCCGACGCACCACCGCGGCCGAGAAGAGCCCGCCGACCAGCCCACCGACCCCCTGCACGGTGACCAGCACGCCGACGAACGCGGCGTCCCGGCCCAGCCCCAGGTCGACGTACGCGAAGATCAGCGATTCGGTGAAGCCCATCATCAGCGAGCCCAGCCCGTACCCGAGCAGGGCCCGGCGCAGCGCGGGGTCGCCGGCCAGGTGCCGAAGCCCGGCGCCCAGCCCGGCCGGCCAGCGGCGCGCGGACCGGGCCGGCGTGGTCTCGGTGACCCGGAGCAGGCCGACCACCGCCGCGGCGGTGAGGAAGCCGGTCATGGCCAGGGCGACCAGCAGCCAGCCGCCGACCGCGGCGTAGAGCCCGGCCCCGGCCAGCGGGCCGACCAGCCGCAGTCCCTGCCGGACGGTCTGCAGCACCCCGTTGGCGTCGGCCAGCAGCTCACTCGGCACCAGGTGCCGGATCAGCCCGCTGAGCACCGCGCTCAACGTGATGTACGACAGCCCGTAGAGCGCCGCCACCACGTAGATCACCCAGACGTCGGCACGGTCGTGGACCGCGAAGAGCGGGCAGAGCAGCACGGCCGTGCCGAGGTTGGCGGCCACGAAGAAGGGCCGGCGGCGGCAGCGGTCGACCACCCAGCCGACCAGCGGCGCCAGCGCCATCGGCGCGATGACGGCGAAGATGGTGGCCCCGGCCATACCGTCCGACCCGGTCAGGTCCTTGACCCAGACGGCCAGGGCCAGCAGCAGGATCGACTCGGCCGCCATGCTCGCCAGCAGCGCGACGAAGAGCAGGCGGAAGTCGGGGCGGCGCAGGACGGTGCGCATCGGGTTCCCTCCGGCGGGCGTGCGCCATGGGGCGCGTCGGGGGCGGGCGCGCCGGTGAAGGCACCCCTCCACGGTCCTCTTTTTGTCACGTGACACGCCCCCGCCGGAACCTCCGGCGCCGGTCGCGCCGTCCATACTGACCGTGGGGGGCGAATTTCATACAGTTACCGTCGCGTCCTGCGACGGTCGACGGGAAAGAGGACACCGTGCCTCCTGCCGCACCAGGCCCGATCCTGCGCCGTCGCAGGCTCGGCACCGAGCTGCGCCGGCTGCGTGAGCAGGCCGGCCTCACCGGCGACCAGGTCATCGAGCGGATCGGCTGGGCCTCCGCCTCCAAGCTGTCCCGCCTGGAGAACGGCCGCAGCCGCCCCGACCCGGACGACGTCGGCGTCCTGCTGACCCTCTACGGGGCGGACGGCGAGCTGCGCGAGGAACTGCTGGGAATCACCCAGGAGGCCGGCGACATGCGCGGCTGGCTGCGCAACTTCCCCGTGATGACCCAGCAGCAGCGCGGCTTCGCCGAGCTGGAGGCGGGGTGCGCGGAGATCTCCGAGTACAACCCGGTGCTGGTGCCGGGGCTGTTGCAGACCCCCGGGTACGCCCGGCACCGGATCATGTCCGCGGCCCGGGTGGCCGAGGAGGCCGGCGACCAGGAGACCGAGGACCCGGAGACGGAGGTACGCGCCCGGCAGGCCCGCCAGTCGCTGCTGACCCGCTCCCCCGACGCGCCCCGCTACACGGCGGTGCTGGAGGAGGCGGCGCTCGGCCGCCGGGCCGGCCCGCCCGAGGTGCTGCACGAGCAGATCGTCCACCTCTGCGAGCTGGCCATGCTGCCGAACGTGACGTTGCACCTGCTGCTGCGGGACACCCGGGTGGGCGACTGGTACCTCCCACCCACCGCCTTCTCGGTCTACCGGTTCGCCGATCCGCTCGATCCGGAGACGCTGGCCATCGAAGGTGGGTTCACCGACGTCATGTCGACCGAGGCAAACACCCTAAATCGCTATAAAGTGGTGTTCGAGTGGCTATGCTCGGCGGCGCTCTCCGCATCGGACACCCTCTCCTGGCTGATCGAGGCGACGGGACGGCTGACCGGCACGGCAGCCGAGTCCACAGTGGCGTTCGGGCCGGCAACGGCGCCGACCCAGCGCCGCCGCGGCCCGGGGCGCCTGACGACGGACCGGTGATCCACGGACACCCGTCCGGCCCGCGGCGTCACTCGTCCCCATCGGAGCACTCCAGACCAGGAGCAGAACCATGAACGAGATCCGCAACAGCTCGTCCCAGCAGTTCGCCGGCCTCGCCTGGCGCAAGAGCACCCGCAGCCAGACCTCGAACTGCGTGGAGATGGCGCCGCTGCACACCGGGCCGGCGGCGGTCGCGCTGCGGGACAGCAAGGACCCGCGCGGGCCGGTGCTGCTGTTCAACCGGGCCGGCTGGCTCGGCTTCATCGCCGGCGCGAAGAACGGCCAGTTCGACCTGAACTGATCCGGCGAGGTCGCGGGGCCGCCGGTGTGACACCGGCGGCCCCTTGCGTGTCCACCCCCGACAACCGAGCTGAGCCGGGCTCACCCGATCGGCCGACGCCCGCGGACAATAGGCGAGTTTCACTTGCTGGGATGACGCGCGGGCGTAACATGACGCAAGAGTGACGTGGAAGTTGCAGAGTGCATCCGTCCGTCCGTACCGGGGGACACCATGCGGTTCCTGATCGTCCGCACCGAGATCCGTGCCGCCGCCGACACCGACATCGCCGCCGCCTGGGCCGGCGGAGGCCGGCTGCGGGACGAGACCAGCGCGCCGGAACCGCGCCGCCAGGTCGTCCACGCCGAAGACCGGGACGCTGCCCTGCTGCTCGCCCGGGCGCTGTCCACCGTGGGGGCCGTCCGGGCCGGCCGGCACCGCGTCAAGGTGCTGCCGATCTCAGACCGGGACCCGGCTCACCCCTATCGCCCGGGCGGCGGTTGACCCGCCACTGACGTCCGTCGTGGCCGGACCGGCTCCCCCGCCGCGTTCCATGCCTCACCCGGCCACGACGGCCCGTGTTCCCGGCCCGAGACCGCCGCGGCAACGGCGGTCCCGGGCCGGGACCGCATCCGGCCCGTGTTCCCGCCGGTCGTTCTTCCCGCCGTCAGCAGTGGCCGTCGAGCCAGCGGTGGACCAGGAACAGGGCGATCGACGAGGGCGGCGGGAGGAGCAGGCGGTCGCCACCCTCCACCCGCACCGGCTCGTCGGCCAGCGCCGCGCCGATCTCCCGCCGGGTGAACCAGCGGGCGTGGGCGATCTCGGCCGGATCCACCCGGATCGGCGCGTCGGCGTCGGCGCGGGCCAGGAAGCCGAGCATCAACGAACCGGGGAACGGCCAGGACTGGCTGCCCGCGTACCCGATCTCCTCGACCGCGACGCCGACCTCCTCGCGGACCTCGCGCAGCACGGCGGCCTCCGCCGACTCCCCCGGCTCGACGTAACCGGCCAGGCAGGAGTAGCGGCGCTGCCCCGGGGTGCTCGGCCAGGTGGCGTTGTTGCCCAGCAGGCAGCGCCCGTCCGGGCCGGCCACGCCGTCGTGCACCAGCACGATCATCGCCGGGTCGGTACGCGGCCAGATCCGACCGCCGCCCGGGTCGACCCGGGACCAGCCGGCCTCGTCCACCTGGGTCGGATGCCCGGTCGACGAGGAGTAGCCGTGCCGGACATGCCAGTTGAGCAGCGCGAGCGCCGTGGTGAAGATCCCGGCGTCGCGGTCGGTCAGCAGGTGGCCGACCTCGCGCAGGTTGACCCGGCGGGTGCCGGCCAGCTCGGGCAACGGCGAGTCCACCGCGAAGACCGGCACGCCGTCCGGCTCGATACCGAGGAACATCGGCACCGACCGGGGCACCTCGGGCAGCTCGCCGGGGCCGACCAGCACCAACTCCAGTGGGGCCGCCGCGCCGCGGACCAGGGCGCGGCCCTCGTCGGCCGAGTCCAGCACCAGCACCCGGGCCTGCTCCCACGCCCCGGCGAGCCAGCCCGGGTCGGTCCGCCGGTGCGCCGCCCGGTCGAGCGTGGACCGCGCCAGCGGTGGGACGGGCTCGCCAGTCACGCGGACTCCGTGCGGACCGGGGTGAGCGTGGCGAGGCTGTCGGCCACCCGCTCGGCGTCGCCGAGCACCACGGTGACCGCCTGCGCCGGCGCGAGGTAGCGGGCCGCCGCCGCGGTCACGTCGTCCACGGTCGCCGCGGCCAGCCGGGCGGCGTGCTCGGCGAGGAAGTCCAGGCGCAGCCCGTTGCCGGCGTACGCGCTGGTCAGCGAGGCCAGTCCGGCCTGGGTGGACATGCCGAGCTGGAGGGTGCCGAGGGCGTACTGGCGGGCCTGCTCCAGCTCGTCCGGCTTCGGCGGCACGGTGGCCAGCCGGCCCAGCTCGTACATGGTCTCCAGCAGGGCGGGCGCGGTCACCTCGGTGGCCACCTCGGCGGCGGCGACCAGCACCGACCCGGCCACCGAGTGCTCGACCAGCGAGTGCGGCCCGTACGTGTAGCCCTTGTCCTCGCGGATGTTCTCCACCCAGCGGGAGGAGAAGTAGCCGCCGAAGACCAGGTTGGCCAGTTGCAGCGCGGCGTGGTCGGGGTGGGTCCGGGGCACCGCGGGCAGCGCGATCCGCAGCGAGGACTGCACCGAGCCGGGCCGGTCGACCAGCAGCAGCGGGCCGGGCTCCAGCGGCGGCGCGGGCGGCAGCTCGGCCGGCTGCCCGTCCCCCGTCCAGCCGGAGAGCGCCTGCTCGGCGGCGTCCAGCGCCCGCTCCGGCTGCACGTCGCCGACCAGCACCAGCACCGCACCGGCCGGGTGCACCCGCTCGGCGTGCAGGCGGCGCAGCACCGGCGCCTTCACCGCGCGCACCTGGTCGGCCTCGGGGGTCTGCACCGCGTACGGATGCCGGCCGTAGATCCGCTTGAGCAGCGCGGTCCGGGCCAGGTGGGCGGGCTGGCTCTGGGCCACCTGGATCCGGTCGACCAGCCGGTCCCGTTCGGTCTCCACCCAGTCGGCCGGGTAGGTCGCCCCGGTGAGCACGTCGGCGAGCAGCTCCAGCATCCGGTCCAGGCCGGTGACAAGGCCCGCCCCGGAGAGCATCAGCCGGTCCGGGTCGACGCCGGCGGAGAGCCCGCCGCCCACCTTCTGCAGCTCCGCGGCGAGCTGGGTCGCGGTGTGCGTCTCCGTGCCGGAGAGCAGGGTCTGCGCCAGCATCCCGCCACGGGCCAGGTGGGTACGCCCGAACGGCATCCAGAGCCGCAGCTCGACCAGCGGGATCGCGGTGCGGCGTACCGCGATGACGGTGAGCCCGTTGCCGAGCGTGCGCTCGGCCTGCTTGGGCAGCTTGAGCCTGCGGTTGGGCCCGAGCGCCGGCAGCGGCCGGACACCCGTCTCCACGGTTGCCGTCACTGGCCCTCCTCCGTTCGCGACTGCGGGGCTCGCAAACCCGGCTCACTCCTCGCGCTCACCGGGCACCTCCGGCGATGACCTCGATGGACGCGCGGCGCTCCGGCCGCAGGGTGGCGGCGGCGGCGCGGACCTGCTCGTCGGTCACCTCGCCGACCAGCCGGGGCAGCTCGTTGAGCAGGCCGGGCTCGCCGCGCTGCTGTTCCAGGACCGCCATCCGCAGCGCCCGGCCGAGCACGGCGTCGGTGTCCCGCAGGAGGTGGGTGGCCATCCGGGCCTGGGTCCGGGCCAACTCCCCCTCGGTCAGCCCGTCGGTGGCCAGCCGGTCCAGCTCCTCGTCGACGGTGCGCAGCACCTTGTCCACGTCGCCGCCGGGCGGCAGATGGGCCTGGAGCAGCAGCGCGGTGGGGTCGCGCACGTCGAACGGGTCGCCCATGAAGCCGAGATAGCCGCCCAGGCTGGTGACCGAGCGGTCCCGCTGGACCAGCCGCTCGACCAGCCGGGAGGCGTCGCCGTCGGTGAGCACCTCGGCCAGCACCACGTACGGCAGGTAGCCGGCGAAGTCGGTCACCGGGTCGGGCACCCGCCACGCGCCGGCCACCGCCGGCAGCGGGGCCAGCTGGTCGGTGTACGAGGTGCGCCGCTCGGCGGTGAGATCGGGCTCGGCGAAGTCGGGGCGCTCCGGGGCGGGCCGGGCCGGCACGTCACCGAAGTGCCGCTCGATCAGCGCGGTCGCCTCGACCACGTCGATGTCCCCGCTGACCGCGAGGACGGCGTTGCCGCTGGCGTAGTAGCGGCGGAAGAAGTCGGCCGCGTCGCCGACGGTGGCCGACTCCAGGTCGTCGAAGGAGCCGTAGCCGTCGTGCGCGTTGGGGAAGGTGTCGAACATGACCGGCGGCAGGGTGAGCCAGGGAAACCCGCCGTACGGCCGGTTGAGCACGTTGACCCGGATCTCCTCTTTGACCACGTCGACCTGGTTGCGCAGGTTCTCCTCGGTCAGCCGGGGGCCGCGCATCCGGTCGGCCTCGAGGAAGAGCGCCCGCTCCAGCGCGTTACTGGGCAGGGTCTCGTAGTAGTCGGTGTAGTCCAGGTGGGTGGAGCCGTTGAAGGTGCCGCCGGCGCCCTGGACGTGCCGGAAGTGGGCCAGCTTCTCCAGGTTCTCCGAGCCCTGGAACATCAGGTGCTCGAAGAGGTGGGCGAAGCCGGTGCGCCCCTCCGGCTCGGAGCGGATGCCGACGTCGTAGACCACCGCCACCCCGATGACCGGGGCGCTGCGGTCGGGGGTGAGCACCACCCGCAGGCCGTTGTCGAGGGTGAACCGCTCGACCGGGTATTTCGTCGCTGGAATCCTGGCTCTCCGCGTCGGCACGTGATCGACCTTAACGCGTCCACAACGCCCGCACCTGCGGTGTGCGCGGGCCCACCGGACGGCGGTGCCGGGCGGGGGCCGACCGGCGCGGCTATCTCCACCGAACAGGTGGGAATCACCGGGAATCCCCAGGTCGCGTGTCCCGGATTCTGGATGGGTCTTGACGCCGCCCAGCGCCTGCCCCAGTCTTCCTACCAACTAAGTAGGAATACTGCGGATTGGATACACGATGAGACGGCTCCCCTTCCGCCGCCTGGTCACCCTGGCCACCCTCGCCGTGGTCGGCGCGGCCACCCTGGGTGCCACCGCGGCCTGCGGCGACGACAGCGACGACGCCGCCGGTGGTTCCGGTCCGGTGACGCTGCGCCTGGGCTACTTCCCGAACATCACCCACGCGCCGGCCGTGGTCGGCGTGGAGAAGGGCATCTTCAAGGAGAAGCTGGGCAGCGCCGTCACGCTGGAGACCAAGACCTTCAACGCCGGCCCGGCGGCCATCGAGGCGGTCTTCTCCGGCGCGCTCGACGCCACGTACATCGGTCCGAACCCGACCGTGAACGCCTTCTCCAAGTCCAAGGGCGAGGCGGTCCGGGTCGTCTCCGGCGCCGCGTCCGGCGGCGTCGCGCTGGTGGTGAAGCCGGAGATCACCTCGGTGGAGCAGCTGCGCGGCAAGAAGATCGCCACCCCGCAGCTCGGCAACACCCAGGACGTCGCGCTGCGCTACTGGCTCAAGGAGAAGGGCCTGCAGACCACCAAGGAGGGCGGCGGCGACGTCAAGGTGGTCCCCCAGGAGAACGCGCAGACCGTCGAGACCTTCGGCACCGGCGCCATCGACGGCGCCTGGGTGCCCGAGCCCTTCGTCTCCCGGCTGGTCAACGCCGGCGGCAAGGTCCTGGTCGACGAGCGCGACCTCTGGCCGGACAAGAAGTTCGTCATCACCAACCTGCTGGTGAGCACCAAGTTCCTCAAGGCACACCCGGACGTCGTGAAGAAGCTGGTCGAGGGGCAGGTCGCGGCGAACGAGTTCGTCAACACCAAGCCGGACGAGGCCCAGCAGGCCATCTCCGACCACATCGGCAAGATCACCGGCAAGCCGCTGGACCTCAAGCTGATCAAGCAGGCCTGGCCGACCCTGGAGTTCACCAACGACCCGATCGCGGCCTCGCTGAAGGCCGGCCTGGACCACGCCGTCGCCGTCGAGCTGACCCAGCCGGTCGACCTGAACGGCCTCTACGACCTCAAGTACCTCAACGAGGTGCTCAAGGCGCAGGGCAAGCCCGAGGTCACCCAGCCGTGACGTCGACCACGACGACCCCGCGCAGCGCGACCGGCTCGGTCGCGCTGCGCGGCGTGACCAAGGTGTACGGCCAGGGCGAGCACGCCGTCCTGGCCCTGGACGGGGTGTCGCTGGACGTCGCCCCCGGCGAGTTCGTCTGCCTGGTCGGCGCGTCCGGCTGCGGCAAGAGCACCCTGCTCAGCCTGGTCGCCGGGCTGGACCGGACCAGCGGCGGCCGGATCGAGCTGGGCGAGGGCGTCAACCCCGGCCTCATGTTCCAGGAGTCGGCGCTCTTCCCGTGGCTCACCGTGGAGGGCAACGTCGAGGTGCCGCTGAAGCTGCGCGGGCTGCCCCGGAACGAGCGCAAGGCACGGGTCGCCGAGCTGCTGCGTACGGTCCACCTGGCCGACTTCGCCCGCAAGCGCCCCCACCAGCTGTCCGGCGGCATGCGGCAGCGGGTCGCGCTGGCCCGCACCCTGGCCCTGGACACCCCGGTGCTGCTGATGGACGAGCCGTTCGGCGCGCTCGACGCGATGACCCGGGACATCCTGCACGACGAGCTGGAGCGGATCTGGTCCGAGCGGAAGCTCACCGTGATCTTCGTGACCCACAACGTCCGCGAGGCGGCCCGGCTCGCGGACCGGATCATCCTGCTCTCCAGCCGGCCTGGCCGGATCATCTACGCCACCGAGGTCGACGTGCCGCGACCCCGGCGGATCGACTCGCCGGAGATCGCGGCCATCGCGGCCGAGGTCACCGACCGGCTGCGTACGGAGGTGGGCCGCCATGGCCAGTGACACGCTCGCCGGGGCGCCGCGTACCGACGCGGAGATCTCCGGCCTGGACGCCCTGGAGATCGCCGGCCGGGAGAAGGCGCCGTCCCGGCTGCGCCGGATCTGGTCGGCCACCTGGCCCAAGCTGGCCGCGCTGGCCCTGGCCATCGCCCTCTGGCAGGCCGTCGTCTGGACCGGTTGGAAGGACCCCTGGGCGCTGCCCGGGCCGATGGTGGTCTTCGAGGATCTCGGCCACTACGTGGCCAGCCCGGCGCTCTGGCACGGCCTGGCCACCACCGCCCGCCGCGCCGCCGTGGGCTTCGCCGCCGCGGTCTCCGTCGGCCTGCTGCTCGGGCTGGCGGTGGCCCGGGTGAAGGTGCTCCGCGCCGCGCTCGGCTCGATGATCACCGCGTTGCAGACCATGCCGTCGATCGCCTGGTTCCCGCTGGCCATCCTGCTCTTCCAGCTCAGCGAGCAGGCCATCTTCTTCGTGGTGGTGCTCGGCGCGGCGCCCTCGGTGGCCAACGGGGTCATCCACGGCGTCGACTACGTGCCGCCGTTGCTGGTCCGGGCCGGCCGCAACCTCGGCGCCCGGGGGCTCAACCTGTACCGGTACGTGATCGCGCCGGCCGCGCTGCCGGCCATCGTGGCCGGGCTCAAGCAGGGCTGGGCGTTCGCCTGGCGCAGCCTGATGGCCGGCGAGCTGCTGGTGGTCATCGCCACCCGGACCTCGATCGGCGCGCAGCTGACCTACGCCCGGGAGCTGAGCGAGGCGCCCCGGCTGATGGCCATCATGATCGTCATCCTGGTGGTGGGCCTGCTGGTGGACGCCGCGTTCGGCGCGGCCGACAAGGCGATCCGCCGCCGCTGGGGCGTGCTGGACCAGGCCGGCAACTGAGGCCGTGTACGTCTCCGCGCGCGCCGACTACGCGCTCCGGGCCATGCTCGCCGTCGCCGACGCCGCCGGGTCCACCGGCGACGGGGGGTCCGGCGCCGGCGAGCTGGTCAAGGCGGCGAGCCTGGCCGAGCGCCAGGACATCCCGCTCAGCTTCCTCCAGGGCATCCTGCTCGACCTGCGCCGGGCCGGGCTGCTGCACAGCCACCGCGGCACCGAGGGCGGGTACGCGCTCACCCGCCCGGCCGCCGAGATCAGCGTGGGTGACGTGCTGCGGGCGGTGGGCGGCGCGCTGACCAGTGTCCGGGGTATGCCGGCCGACCACGCCGGCTACCACGGGGTGGCCGCCGGGCTGCGGGACGTCTGGCTGGCGGTGGACGGCGCGATCGCCCTGGTGGTCGACCGGACCACCCTCGCCGACCTGCTGGCGGACCGCGCCGCGGCGTCCTGACCAGCCTCGGGGTCGGCCGGCGGGCGCACGCGACCCGGACCCGATCGACTCCGGCGCGGCGAGCCGGCGGTGTCCCGGCAC
>NZ_MUYZ01000146.1:0-15945 GCF_003013775.1 Micromonospora sp. MH33 | reverse complement strand
CCGGCGCGGCCGGTGCCGGCGGCGACGCCGGCCTGGGCGCCGTCCGGGAGCGGGTCGCCGCCACCGCCCGCGAGCTGGGCAGCGGCCGGCTGCGGCTGCTCGTCGGCAAGCCCGGCCTGGACGGCCACTCCAACGGCGCCGAGCAGATCGCGGTACGCGCCCGCGACGCCGGCTTCGAGGTGGTCTACCAGGGGATCCGGCTGACCGCCGGGCAGATCGTGGCGGCCGCCGTGGAGGAGGACGTCGACCTGGTCGGCCTCTCGGTGCTCTCCGGCTCGCACCTGGCCGCGGTGCCGGCCGTGCTGGACGGGCTGCGCGCCGCCGGGCGGGCCGACCTGCCCGTGGTGGTCGGCGGCATCATCCCGGCGGTCGACGCGGACGCGCTCCGGGCCGCCGGAGTGGCCCGGGTGTTCACCCCGAAGGACTTCGCGCTGACCGGCATCATCGACGACCTGGTCACCGTGATCCGCGAGTCCAACGGCCTGTCCTGAGACCGGTCGCGCCCGCGCTCCCCGGCGTCGGTCGGGCCCGTCGCTCGCAGATCGGTCCGGGGCCCGCGCTTCCCGCGTCGGGCCCGGCGGAGGCGTGCTCGACCCCGGTCAGCGGCTGGCGTAGGTCTGGCAGTCCGCCAGGTCCCTCTCCGGGCCGACGGTGATCGCCGGGGCGTGACACTCCAGGTCGGAGTTGTGTCGGCAGTCCGCCCGCTGGCAGGCGCCGACCTGGGCGAGCGTCTGCTCGACGCCGCCGCGTACCGGCATCTCGATGAAGGTGTGGCAGTGCGCGTGGTCGCTGCTGCCGATCGTGATCGCGAAGGCGTGGCAGTCGTTGGTGTGGTTGTAGGCGCAGGACCTGACGGCGCACTCCTGGACCCGGGGCATCTCCATCGACGCGGTCATCTCTCCGGCCCTCCTCTGGACGTCTGCCACGAATGTAGGCTTTCGTCCCGATCTCCGGCCCCTCAACCCGGCCCCCGTCATGCGGTCGAGTGCCCCTCCCGCCACGGCGCGCTCCCATCTCGCCGAGGTGGCGGTGCCAGGCATGCGCGGGCACTGTCACCTCGACGATCTGAAGCCGACCACGTCCGACGAGCCGCCGCCCTGACCGCTCCAGCCGTCCCTGGACGCTCGGCTGTTCCCACCATCCTGGCCTCTCCGGTCGTTTCGGCCGTCGCCCCGCGTGAACGTCCGGTCGCCGCTATGCCTTGGGCGTCGGTGGAACGCCATGGACGTCTCCGGGGCCCGGATACCCGCATGGTGTTCCACCGACCCGGGCGCCGGGCCTTGGGTGGAACGTCATGGGTGTCTCCGGGGCCCGGATACACCCGTGGTGTTCCACCGATCGCGTCGGTGGGTGGTGTGTCCGTTTCCGGGGTGGCCGGCGGCACTCTGGCGGCGGAATGGCTGGCGGGTGGGCGTCGTTGTATCCGGGTGAACGGCCGAGGAGGACGCCCCCGCGCGACGGGGTGCCGGCTGAGGAAGGCAGCCCCGCGAGGCGGGGTGACCGGTCCCGGAATGATGGTGGGCCGCCGGTCGTTGTACATAGTCCCGGCGCGACGAAGAGGCCCTCGCCCCGCGCACCGGATGATCCCCCCAAGACTTTCCCCCCTTTGTGAGCGCCTGACGGTGCTTGCGCACACCACTTGGCCGACCCCCATCGGCTCGTGTGTGCGCCAACCCCCGAATGGAGCTAACCCTCATGAACACGATGCTGCGTAAGAGCGTGCTGGGTATTGCTGGTCTGGCTTTCACCGGTGGCATTTTCGCCGGTCCGATCGCCGCCCACGCCGACGCCCGTCCCGTCGAGGCCAAGCCGGTCGCCGTGGCAGTGCAGGCCGACAAGCCGGACAGCGCCAAGCTGATCCCGCACGGTGTCCAGGGCGCCCAGTCGAAGATCACCCTGAACGACGAGCAGACCGCCAACGCCAAGGCGATCATCGCCGCCACCAAGAAGGCGGGTCTGCCGGAGCGGGCCGCGGTCATCTCGATCGCCACGAGCCTGCAGGAGTCGAAGCTGGAGAACCTGGGCCACCTCGGCGACAAGAACGACCATGACTCGCTGGGTCTGTTCCAGCAGCGGCCGTCCTCGGGTTGGGGTACGCCGGAGCAGATCACCGACCCCGAGTACTCGACCCTGGCGTTCGAGAAGGGCTTGAAGCAGGTTGATGGTTGGCAGGACATGCCGCTGACCGAGGCCGCCCAGACCGTGCAGGTCTCGGCCTACCCGGATGCGTACGCGCAGTGGGAGCAGCAGGCCGCCGACCTCGTCGCCCAGCACTGGAACAGCTGACCCAAAGAAGGAAACGCTGGCCGGCACCCCGAACAAGGGGGTGCCGGCCAGCGGCGTCTGCGGGTCAGACCGGGGGCAGGACGAGGGTCCAGGTGGTGGTGGTCGTGCTGGCCGCCGCGCCCACCGCGGCCAGGCCGCCGTAGGTGCCCGCCGGCACGCTGCTGCCCGAGTCGGCGAGGAGCGCCGTCACCCGTCCGCCGCCGGTCTGGGAGCTGTTGCTGCGTACCTCGACGCCGGCCGGCGGGGTGAGCGCCGTGGACGCGGCGTCCCCGTGCATCCAGTACGACACGGCCCAGCTCTGGCCGGCGGTCACCGGCGCGTACGGGGTGATCCGGGTGGCGGTGCTGGCCGGATCGGTGGCCCGGGCGAAGGCCGGTGCGCTCGGCGCGACCCCCCGGTACGCGGCCACGATCAGGTTGCCCTTGGACTGGGCGTCGAGGGCGACCCGTACCGCTGATCCGGCGTCTCCGGCGGCGGCGACCTTCCACCAGGCGGTGGTGGTGGCGAAGCCACCGTCCAGCCGGTCGAGGCGGGTCCAGCCGGTGACCCCGGTCGGCTCGCCGGTGCCGGTGTGGGTGTTCTGGCTGAGCAGGAGCAGCAGGGTGTCACCCGGTTGGACGGTCGACGGCACGGTCACCGTGTGGCTGGTCCAGTTGGCGTTGGCGGTGGCCTGCCCGACGAAGGAGATCCGCTCGGGCACCGGCGCGACGGTGACGTCGACGGTCGCGGTGCCGGTGGCGCCCCGGTCGTCGGTGACCGTGAGGGTGACCGGGTAGGTGCCGGCCGCCGCGTACGTGTGCGAGGTGGTCGGCACGGAGACGGTGTCGTCGCTGGACCCGTCGCCGAAGTCCCAGCGGTGGTCCTGGATCGCGCCGTCGGCGTCGGTGGAGCCGGCACCGGAGAAGGTGCAGACCAGCCCGGAGCAGGTCGGGACGAGCTGGGCCACCGGCGGCTTGTTGGCGGCGCCGCCGGAACCCTTCAGGATCTTCACGTAGTCGATGTCGCCGGCGAAGTAGTCGCAGGTGACCTTCACGCCGTCACACTGGCTCTTGCCGCCGATGGAGAGCTGCCAGTTGTTCGCGATCGTGCCGGTCGGTCCGGTGAGCCGGCTGGTCCGCACCCCGTCGACGTACATCTCGACGTAGGTGGAGGTGCGGTTGCAGGTGACGGTGTGCCACTGGCCGTCGGAGATCGACACGTCGGTGTAGCCGGTCCGGGAGGCGCCGTCGCCGCCGCGGAACAGGCACTTCGGCTTGCCGCCCGGCGCCTCGAACTTCCAGTAGCCGCCGACGGTCGCGCCCTGTCCCTTCTGGAGGATGTTGCCGAAGGAGTACGTGGTCCGGTAGCGGATGGTGAATGAGAAGTCCCCGGCGTCCGGGTTGAACTCGGTGCTGTGCGGCACCAGGTTCACGTGGCCCGGGACGTACTCCTGGTCGGTGGGCAGGTGGGTGGCGAACCGGTGCCCGGTGGCGCCGGCGTAGCGGACGCCGGTCACCACCTCCGCGCCGGTGGCGCCGTTGCGGCCGTTGCCGCTGCTGTCCTTGAGCACGGTCGACCCGGCCGGTTCGTCCATGCTCCAGAACGCGACGGTGCGGGTGGCGGTCGCCTGCGCGGGCGCGGCGCCCAGCGCCACCCCCGTCGCCACGAACAGCGCGGCCACGCCCAGCCGGGCGGTTGTGCGCCGCCACCGTCCCTGCCTGACTGACCGCATACGATCGCCTCCCAGCTCCACGGGCCCCCACCCTGTCACGGGCCGGGCCAGCGGCTCCATAACCCGTTGGGCGGATCCATACCAGGTCCTCCGTGCGGCCGGGCGACCGATGTGGCCAGTGGCCGGCGACCCCGTGGACGCCGGCGCCGGGCGACCGGCCGGCGCGGGTCCACGGATGTCGGCGGTGCCGGGCCCAAGAGAGAAGGCCCGCCACCGCCTGCGGTGACGAGCCTTCGTGTCGCTCGGAAAGCTGGTGGGCGATACTGGGTTTGAACCAGTGACCTCTTCCGTGTCAAGGAAGCGCGCTCCCACTGCGCCAATCGCCCGGGCAATCGCCGGATCGAAGCACCGGCGACGGTCGGCCCGCGAGGGGCAGATCGCGAGCGGACGACGGGATTCGAACCCGCGACCCTCACCTTGGCAAGGTGATGCGCTACCAGCTGCGCTACGTCCGCGTTGCCGCCGGCAGCGCCGGCGACGGGTGCAACTGTACCCGATGACAAGATCGCCGCGCGGCGGGGCCCCGGCGGGTCCGGGGGCGGCGACCGGAGCCGCCGAGGGGTGACCGCCGCCACAGGCGGGTGATTGCGCTGCTCGCCGCCGGGGTACTGACTGCTGCGACAGCACAATCGTCCCCCCGAAGGAGGCTGTCGTGGGTATCGGAACGAGCATTTTCCTGATCGCGGTGGGCGCGATCCTCACCTTCGCGCTGGACGCCAGCATCGGCGGGGTCAACCTGGACGTCGTCGGCTGGATCCTGATGGCGGCGGGTGTCCTGGGCCTGATCATGACGACGCTGGTCTGGGGCCGCCGCCGCGAGGTGGTCACCACCGCCGAGCCGGTCGAGTACCGGCGGGTCGAGGAGCGTCGGGACGTGGCCCCGCCGCTGTGATCCACACCCGAACGGGCCGACGGAGCTGATCGGTCCTCAGTCGCGTGCGGAACGGGGGTGCCGCCCGGCGCCCCCGTTTCGCGTGCCCGGTCAGCGCATCAGGTCGTTCAGCGTGCCGTAGTCGAGCGCGTCGGCCAGCGCGCCGTACGTCCCGGCGGTGAACGCCTCCTCGGCGGCCCGCCGGGCCACCGCGTACGCGGCCTCGGCGACCGAGGAACCGAGGCTGACCCGGGCCACCCCGAGCTTCGCCAGCGCCGCCACCGGCGGGGCGCCCGGCCCGGCCAGCACGTTCAGCGGGGCCGGGATCGCGGCGACCAGGGCGGCCACGGTGCCCGGGTCGACCACCCCGGGCACGAAGATCCCGTCCGCCCCGGCGGCCAGGTACGCCCCGGCCCGCGCCACCGTCTCCTCGATCCCGCCGACGCCGCGCAGGAAGGTGTCGATGCGCGCGTTGACGTACAGCGGGATCCCGGCCCGGTCGGCGGCGGACCGGACGGCGGCCAGCCGGGCGCACTGCTCCTCGACCGGACGCAGCGGCGCGCCCTCGGCGTGCCGGGCGTCCTCGACGTTCACCCCGACGGCACCGGCGGCGAGCACCGCGGCCACGGTCGCGGCGACCTCGTCGGCGGTGTCGCCGTACCCGGACTCGATGTCGGCGGTGACCGGCAGCGGCACCGCGGCGGCGACGCGGCGGACGACGTCGACGGCGGTCTCGCGGCCGAGGGCGTCACCGTCCGGGACGCCGCGGCTCCACGCGACGCCCGCGCTGGTGGTGGCCACCGCGCGGGCGCCGGCCGCGGCGACGATCCGGGCGCTCGCCGCGTCCCAGGCGTTGACCAGGACCAGCGGCTCGCCGGGGACGTGCAGGGAGCGGAAGTGCAGGGCTCGGGTGTGGTGTTCGTTCACCCGGCCAGTCTCCGGCGGCGGCGCCGGCCGCCGTAATGTTTCAGCCCTGGCTGAAACAAAGGGGGCGGCGTGGTCGCGATCGGGCTGTCGGCGGGCGGGGTGGCGCGGGTCCGCTTCGCGCTCTCCTGCCTCTGGGAGGTGATGGCCGGCGTCCGGGTGCTCCGCGACCCGGGCCGGCACGCGATCCACCTGCCGTGGGCCAACCGGGTCCGGCCGCGGCTGGCCGGGGCGGGGCTGCTCGACCCGGACGCCGGCCTGCTCCGGCAGCTCGTCCCGCCCGCGCCGGGCTACCTGCCCGACTTCCTCACCCCGCCGCCGGCCGGCCTGACCCCGGACCTGGACCAGGAACTGGCGGTGCTCCGCGCCACCCCGCCGGAGACGGTCCGCGCCCAGCTCGATCTCTGTCCCGGCCCGCGGCCGGCCGCGGTGGCCGCCCTGTACGCCGACCCGGACGCCGGGCTGCGCCGGCTCGCCGAGGAGATCGGTACGTACTGGCGGCTGGCCGTGGCCCGCGACTGGCCCCGGATCCGGGCGGTGCTCGACGCCGAGGTGTTCCACCGGGCCCGGCGGCTGGCCGAGGACGGCGCGGCCGGACTCCTCAACGACCTGCACGAGCGGGTCCGCTGGGAGGGCGACGCCCTGCTGATCAGCCAGCGCCACTGCGCCGCCCCGGACGTGCCGGACGGCCGCGGGCTGGTCCTGGTGCCCTCGGTCTTCGTCTGGCCGTCGGTGCTCAGCATCGCGGCCGGCGACGTCCCGCAGCTGGCCTACCCGGCCCGGGGAGTGGGCGGCCTGTGGGAGTGCCCGGCGGTGGCCCCGGACGCGCTGGGCGCGGTGCTCGGCCGGGGCCGGGCGCGGCTGCTCACCGCGCTGGACGCGCCGCGGTCGACCACCGAGCTGGCCCGGCGTACCGGACTGTCCCCGGCCGGGGTGTCGCAGCACCTCACCGCGCTGCGGGCGGCCGGCCTGGTGGTGACGCACCGGCAGGGCCGGTCGCTGCTGAGCAGCCGGACGGCGGTGGCGGAGGCGCTACTGGGCGCGTCGGCGTGACCCGGCCGGGAAATGCGAGAGGCCGTGTCGAATGATCGACACGGCCTCTGCGCTGGTGGGCGATACTGGGTTTGAACCAGTGACCTCTTCCGTGTCAAGGAAGCGCGCTCCCACTGCGCCAATCGCCCTCGCTCAACTGCCGAGGTGGAGACGGGATTTGAACCCGTGTACACGGCTTTGCAGGCCGTTGCCTCGCCTCTCGGCCACTCCACCGAGGTTGCCCCCGACATGCGTGGCGGCAGCTCCGAGCGGACGACGGGATTCGAACCCGCGACCCTCACCTTGGCAAGGTGATGCGCTACCAGCTGCGCTACGTCCGCGTGCCCCCGGAGTTATCCGGTGACGGATGAGAACTTTAGCCGAGGCCGGGAAGGGTTGCCAAATCGGGTCCCCTTTCGGGCGCGTCCGAGTGACGGGGTTCCCGGCGCCCCGAGCTTCCTAGGAGCCTGGGTGGCAGGTGAACGAGGGGCGAGCGGCCCGTCGACCTGCGGATCCGGCCTCCCGAACCGCCGGCGGGACACTGTCCGGGATCCGACTGTCGTGCGGCAGACCGGCCGCTTCGGTAACTCCTCGTGGTCAATCGGATGGGCTACGGTAACCAACGTGACGAGACGTGCCGCCGAGATCCGCCTGGACGCGCTGCTGCGCACGGCCTGTGAGGTGATTGCGGAACGGGGACTCGCCAACACCCGCACGGCCGACGTGGCCGAGGCCGCCGGGGTCAGTCAGGCCCTGGTCTTCTACCACTTCGCCACCAAGGACCGGCTGCTCGCGCAGGCGTTCGCCTACGCCGTCGAGCAGGACCTGAACCGGCTCGACACAGTGGTCCACTCCAGCGCCCCGCCGCTGACCAAGCTCCGCCGGATGCTCCGCCTCTACGCCCCGACCGGCCGATCGACCTCCTGGTCGATGTGGATCGACGGCTGGGCGGAGTCGCTGCGCACCCCGGAGCTGGAGAAGCTCTCCCGCCGGCTGGACCTGCGGTGGCGACGGGACCTGGCCGCGGTGATCGCCGACGGGGTGGCTGACGGCACCTTCGACTGCCCCGACCCGGCCGGCGCGGCCTGGCGGATCAGCGCGGTGATGGACGGCCTCGCGGTGCAGCTAGCGGTGCACGAACGAGTGATCACCCGCCGGCAGATCGCCGAGTGGGTCCGCCTCGTCGCGGCCCGCGAGCTGGGCCTGGAACCGGCCCAGCTGGACTGAACGCGCCCGACCCGGGGGCGGCGAGGCGGCGCTCCCGCAGCCGGTCCCGGGCCGGCGGGTGGACGTTGGCCAGCGCCAGGTCGCCGCCGTAGTGGGCGAGCACCCGGTGGTCCATCACCCGCCGCCAGACCGGCGGCAGCAGCGCGGCGACCACCATGGTGGCGTAGCCGGCGGGCAGCTGCGGGGAGGCGTCGAAGCTGCGCAGCGCCTGGTAGCGGCGCAGCGGGTTGGCGTGGTGGTCGCTGTGCCGCTGGAGCTGGAAGAGGAAGACGTTGGTGACCGTCCGGTCGCTGTTCCAGCTGTGCCGGGGATCGACCTTCTCGTAGCGGCCGGCGGCGGTGCGCTGCCGGGCCAGCCCGTAGTGCTCCAGGTAGTTGACCACCTCCAGCAGGGAGAAGCCGACCACCGCCTGGAGCGCGAGGAAGACCAGCACCCCGGGGCCGAACGCGACCGCCAGCACGGCGTAGAGCAGCACGGTCATCGCCCAGGCGTTGAGCACGTCGTTGCGCCAGGTCCAGGGGGTACGGCCACGCAGGCGCAACCGGCTGCTCTCCAGCCGCCAGGCCGAGCGCAGGCTGCCCCGGACCGTACGCGGCCAGAACGCCCAGAACGTCTCGCCCAGCCGGGAGCTGGCCGGGTCCTCCGGGGTGGCGACCCGGGTGTGGTGGCCCCGGTTGTGCTCGACGTGGAAGTGCCCGTACCCGGTCGGCGCGAGGGCGATCCGGGAGAGCCAACGTTCCGCCACCTCCAGAGCGGCTTGCGGGTGTCCCGCCAGGGGACGGTGTCGGTGCCCATCGTCAGCCTCCGATCCGTGAACTCCTGTCCAGACTGTGGCAGCCGTCACGCCGTTTTACAAGAAGCTAGCTTTTGTAAACCAGTTCCGATCGACGAACCCCTACACCACCCCTACTTTCGGTGATTAGCGTCTATGCGCAGAGTTATCGTCGGTCGGAGCGCTGCCGCCTCCCTGGCCGGGCTCGCCGACCGACCCGCAACCGGTCATCCCCGCCCGCCACCTTCCGGGCCTTCCGCACTCCGCCGCCGGACCGCCGGCGGCCCGCCCTCGACCCGCGGCACGCCCGTCCGACGAACGGAGAAGTTCGCATGTCGCTGCAGACCACCGGCACCCCCGAGCTGAGCGTGGTGATGCCGACCTTCCATGACGCGCAGTGCCTGGAGCTGACGCTACGGGCGCTGACCCGCCAGACCCTGCCGCCGGAGCGGTTCGAGGTGATCGTGGTGCGCGACGGCGGATCGCCCGCCGGTTACGCCGAGGCCCTCGCCGCCGGCGCCGGCCTCCGCCTGCGGCTGGTGGAGTTCCCGGAGCGCCGGGGCCGCGCCGCCGCGCGCAACGAGGGCGTACGACACGCGTCCGCGCCGCTGCTGGTCTTCCTGGACGCCGACTCGTACGCCCTGCCCGACCTGCTGGAACGGCACCTGGCCCACCACGCCGCCCCGGGCGGCCCCGCCGTGCTGATCGGCCGGCGGGACGAGATCGGCATGGCCCACCTGCCCGCCGTCCTGGCCGGCGCCGGACCGTCGGCGCTCCCCCGCACCTATCCCCACGGCGGCGACATGCGGTTCCCCGACGGCGCGCCGGACGACGACCGGGACTGGCTGCGGTTGGGCTGGGCACTCGCCTACACGCACAACATCTCCCTCCCCCGGGCGCCGTTCGACGAGATCGGTGGCTACCGCGAGGAGTTCGGCCTGAGCTACGGGATGGAGGACATCGAGCTGTTCTACCGGGTGGACCGGCACCTGCCGCCGGGCGTCAACTTCGCGTTCGACGACGGCGCCCGCGTCGTGCACCTGCCGCACCACAAGGACATCGGCCGCAACTGGGCGGAGATGATGGCGAACACCCGGACGCTCGTGACCCTCTACCCCTGCCTGGAGTGGGAGTTCCTCAGCGTGATCGTGGGCCACGAGGCGACCCGGCGGATCCTGCACTACCGGTCGCTGGTCGACGAGTGCGTCCGGCGGTCGTCCTGCGCGATCGGGCCGGCCGTCGCCCGGCTCGCCGACCGGCTCCCCGGGCCCCGGGTGCTCTGGGTGGGCACCGGCAGCGACCGTGTCGATCTGCCCGCGGCCGCGCTGACCTACGACTACGCCGCCCCGCCCGGGCCGACCAACTTCCACCTCGTCGGCATCGCGCCGCCCATCCCGCCCGGCAGCCTGGACGCGGTGGTCAGCGTCGACTTCTGGCGGCACCTGCTCTGGCCGGAGCTGTGCCAGTTCGTCAAGGCGTCCGACCCCGCCGCACCGGGCCTGCCGGCGGCCCACGAGGCGGCCTACGCCCCGGCGTGACCCCCTACCGCCGGCGCCCCCGGGCCGGTGGCCGCTCGAACGCCCACCCCGGGTCCTCCGGCGCCTCGCGGACCGGGCGCAGCAGGCGCCGCCGCGCCGGGCGGCGGCTCGACCACCGCCGCCTCGGTGGACGGGTCGTCCGCCACCGGCTCCTCGGTGGCCGGGTCGGTCGGCTCGGCGCGGGACCGCGTGGGCTCCGGCGTCGCCCCGGTCGGGTCGGCCGTCGCCTCCGGCCCCACCACCCGGCGCGCGGCGGTCTGCCGGGCCAGCAGGCGCAACCCCGGGTCGTACGCCTCGGCGGCGAAGCTCACCCGCCCGCCGGCCACGTCCTCGGCGAAGGCCACCCGGTAGCGGGCCGTGACGGTACGGCCCGGGCAGAGCAGGCCCGGGTCCAGGTCGCGGTCGGTCAGCCGGGCGGTGTCCCCCTCGGTACGGATCTCCAGCGGGAAGGAGCCGCTGTCCTCCACCCGGTCCACCTTGACCTGGTCCAGCCGCAGGCCCTGCACCCGCAGCAGCATCGACCAGCGCACCTTGACGCAGCCGCCCCCGTCGGACCGGGACACCACGGCGGAGAGGATCGCCACCCGGTCCCCGGCGGTGAACTCGTCCGGCAGGCCGCTCAGCTCGGTCGAGAAGGCAGCCGCCGCCCCGGCCGGCACGGCCGCGCCCAGCCCGGCCCCCGCCAGACAGGTCAGCACCACCCCGATCCGCAGCGCGTACCGCCACCCGCTCACCACCGTCTCCTCCCGTCGGCCGCGTCCACCCCGAAACGCTAGGAGCGCCACCGGCGCCCCGGTAGACGGGCGTGTTCGCACGAACCGCCAACACCGGGGCCGGTTGTCACCGACCGTGGTGAACCGCTCACGGCCGCGCCGCGACACGCCCGGGATCGCCCGCCGGCCCTCTTCCGGGGTACGACAGAATCACCCGGTGTCCGACCTGTCCGCGGCCTTCGTCCGGCTGCACGCCCGGCTCGCCCCGGTCGCCTTCGTCCCCGAGGTGCGGCTGCACCAGGCCGACGAGCCGATCGGCCTCTGGGAGCTGACCGAGGGCGAGTTCCACAGCGCCCAACCACCGCCGTTCTGGGCGTTCGCCTGGGCCGGCGGCCAGGCCCTCGCCCGCTACGTCACCGACCACCCCGAACTGGTCGCCGGCCGCCGGGTGCTCGATCTCGCCTCCGGCTCCGGCCTGGTCGCCATCGCCGCCGCCCGGGGCGGCGCGGCCACCGTCCGGGCCGTCGAGGTGGACGAGCGGGCCGTCGCGGCCGTCGCGCTCAACGCCGAGGCCAACGGGGTACGCGTCGACGCCGAACTCGGCGACATCCTGGACGGCGACGCGGGGGACGCCGAGGTGGTGCTGGCCGGGGACGTCTTCTACAGCGAGGCGATGGCCCGCCGGATGCTGCGCTTCCTGCTCCGGGCCGCCCGGTCCGGGGCCCGGGTGCTGGTCGGCGACCCCGGCCGGGCCTTCCTGCCCCGCGAGCGCTTCCACGAACTGGCCGCGTACGAGGTGCCGGTGCCGGAGGCGCTGGAGAGCGTACGGGTGAAGCACACCACCGTGTGGGAGCTGGACCCGGCTCCGCCGGGAGCCGCCCGCTAGCGTGACGCCCGTGCTGTTCCGGGGCTGGGGGGAGTCCGTCGACGGTCCGTGGCCCGACGCGGCCACCGTGGTCGACCACGTCGGCGTGCCGCACCTGGTGGTGACCCGGCACGCGCTGGTCCGGCGGCTGCTCACCGATCCGGAGACGTTCCGGCCGGACAACGCCCTCGACGCGGTGACCCCGATCCCGGTGGCCGCGCTGCGGGTGCTCGCCGGGCACCGGTTCCGGCTGCCCCCGACGCTCGCGAACAACGCGTCAGCCAGCCACCCGGAGATCCGCGCGATCGTCGCCGAGGCGCTGCACCCGGACCGGGTGGCCGCCCAGCAACCCTGGCTCACCGGCCTGGTCCGGGAGCGGGTGACCCGGCTCGCCGCCGCCCTCGCCGCGGGCGAGCCGGTCGACCTGTACGCCGGGCTCGCCGCCGACCTGCCGCTGCTGGTGCTGGCCCGGCTGGTCGAGCTGCCGGACGCCCCGGTCGGCGCGGTCAAGGACTTCGCCCGGGCCGCCCTGGAGCTGTTCTGGGCGCCGCTGGACCCCGCCCGGCAGCTCGCTCTAGCCGCCGAGGTCGGCCGGTTCCACACCGTGCTCCGCGCGTTCGCCGCCACCGGGGGCGGGCTGGCCGCCCGGCTGCGCGCCGCCGGGCACTCCCCCGACGTGGTGGTCGGCGCGCTCTTCTTCCTGCTGGTCGCCGGCCAGGAGACCACCTCGCAGTTCCTCACCCTGCTGCTGCACCGGCTGGCCGGCGAGCCGGCGGTGCGGGCCGGCCTGCGCGCGGGCGAGATCCCGGTCGCCGACGTGGTCGAGGAGGGGCTGCGGCTGGAACCGCCGATCGTCACCTGGCGGCGGGTGGCCGCGGTGGACACCACCCTCGGCGAGGTCGAGGTGCCGGCGGGCACCAGCATCGTCGCCTGGCTGGCCCGGGCCGGCCGGGACCCCGCGGTGGTGGCCGCGCCCGGCGAGTTCCGGCCGGGGCAGCGCGGCTCCCGCCGGCACCTGGCCTTCGGGGCCGGACCGCACCGGTGCGTCGGGGCGCAGCTGGCCCGGATGGAGGCGGCCGTGGTGGTGTCCGAGGCCGCGCCGCTGCTCGACGGGGTGACCGTGGTCCGGCCGCCGTGGTGCCCGGACAACCTCACCTTCCGGATGCCCGACGCGTTCGTGGTCCGCCGGACCTGACGAAAGTCAGGGCCGACCGGTGCCCATCGGTGGCGGTGCGGCACCCCCTCCGCTGCCTACCGTCGGCGCATGATCACACTTCGTGGGTTGACGAAACGGTTCGGCGCGGCCACCGCGGTCGACGACCTGACCGTCGAGATCGGACCGGGGCAGGTGACCGGCTTCCTCGGCCCGAACGGCGCGGGCAAGTCCACCACCATGCGGATGGTGCTGGGGCTGGACCGACCGACCGCCGGGCAGGCCCTGGTCAACGGCCGCCCGTACCGGCAACTGCGGTACCCGCTGCACGAGGTCGGGGCGCTGCTCGACGCCACCGGCGTGCACCCGGCCCGCTCCGGCCGGGCGCACCTGCGGGCCATGGCCCGCAGCAACGGGATCCCGACCCGCCGGGTGGACGAGGTGCTCGACCTGGTCGGGCTGGACGGGCGGGCCGCCGGCAAGCCGGGACGCGCACTGTCGCTCGGCATGGGCCAGCGGCTCGGCATCGCCGGAGCACTGCTCGGCGACCCGCCCGTGCTGCTGCTCGACGAGCCGGTCAACGGGCTCGACCCGGACGGGGTGCGGTGGATCCGCCGGTTCACCCGGGGCCTCGCCGACGAGGGACGCACCGTGCTGATCTCCAGCCACCTCATGAGCGAGATGCAGCAGACCGCCGACCGGGTGGTGGTGCTCGGCCGGGGCCGGCTGGTCGCCGACGCGCCGCTCGCCGAGCTGATCGCCGCCCGCCCGGCCGGCTCGGTCCGGGTACGCGGGCCCGAGCCGGCCGGCCTGGCGACGCTGGGGGCGCGGCTGGCCGCCGAGGGGGCGACGGTCGACCCGGACGAGGGCGGGCTGACGGTCACCGGCAGCACCGCCGGCCGCGTCGGTGACCTCGCGTACGAGCTGGGGGTGCGGTTGCACGAGCTGACCCCGGTGGCGCCCTCCCTGGAGGAGGCGTTCCTGGAACTGACCGCCGGCAGCGTGGAGTACGCGGCCGGCCCGACCGGAGGCGAGACCCGATGACCGCGCTGCCCACCCTCACCCCGAGCCGGCCGGCGGCCCGGCCCGCCCCGGCCGGCGGCCCGTTCACCGGGGCGGTGGCCGCCGAGTGGACCAAGCTCTGGTCGGTCCGGTCCACCTGGTGGACGCTGCTGGCCGCCGCGCTGACCATGGCGGCCACCGCCGGCCAGCTCGCCATCTACGCGGTGAACGCCAACACCGACGACGACCCGACCGTGAACCCCGGCATCGTCGACGTCGGCGAGATCGTCGCCGGCGCGCTGGACCTCACCCAGTACGTGGTGCTCGCCCTCGGCCTCTTCGCGATCAGCAGCGAGTTCGCCACCGGCACGATCCGCACCACGCTGCGCTGCACCCCGTCGCGGGGGCGGGTGCTGGCGGCCAAGGCGGTCGTGGTCGGCGGGGTGACGTTCCTGGCCGGGCTGCTGCTCGGCGCGGTCGGCGCGGCGGTCGCCCGGCCGGTGCTCGGCGAGTGGGGTCGCGCCCCGCTGGGCGGAACCGTGGGTGATGTGGTCGCCTCGGCCGCGTACCTCGCGCTGGTGGGCGTGCTGGCGCTGGGGCTGGCGGCGGCGCTGCGCGGCGCGGTGCTCACCCTGACCGTGCTCTTCGCGCTGCTGATGATCGTTCCGCTGTCGCTCCAGGAGCCGGGGATCACCGTGCTCACCCGGATCGCCGACGCGTTCCCCGGGGTGGCCGGCAACCACTTCCTCGCCGGGGACACCGAGCCCTACCCGGCGGCGGTGGGGCTGCTGCTGCTCGCCGGCTGGGCCGTGGCCGCGCTGGCGCTGGGGCGCTGGGCGCTGCGCCGCCGGGACGCCTGAGCGGGGCGGGGCTGGTCAGCCGGTGGGCGGAACCAGCCCCGCCTCGTACGCGAGGATCGCCGCCTGCACCCGGTTGCGCACGTCCAGCCGGGTGAAGACGCTGGTCAGGTAGCTCTTCACGGTGCCCTCGACGAGGTGCAGGCGGCGGGCGATCTCGGCGTTGGACAGCCCCGCCCCGACCAGGGCGAGCACCTCCCGCTCCCGGTCGGTCAGCCCGGCCAGCCGGTCCCGGGCGTACGGGCCGCGGGCCAGGCGGCCGCCGCTGAGCTCGATGACCCGGCGCGCCACCCGCGGCGACAGGTACGCCCCGCCGTCGGCCACCGCCCGGAGGCCGGCGAGCAGCTCCCGGGGATCGCCGGACTTGAGCAGGAACCCGCTCGCACCGTGACCGAGCGCCCGGGAGATCAGGTCGTCGTCGCCGAACGTGGTGAGCATGACGCTGGCGGTCTCCGGCACCAGCCGCCGGATCTCCGCCGCCGCGGCCAGCCCGTCCTGCCGGGGCATCCGGATGTCCAGCAGCGCCACCCGGGGCCGGTGCGCCCGCACCAGCTCGACGGCCGCGTGGCCGTCGCCCGCCTCGGCGACCACCTCGATGCCCGGGTCGGCGGCCAGGATGGCCCGCACCCCGGCGCGGACCATCGCCTCGTCGTCGGCGAGCACCACCCGCAGGGGGCGCCCGTGGTCGTCGGTCATCGCGCGATCTTCTCCTTGCTGACCAGCCGGCCGCCGGCGAAGCAGAGCCGCCAGGTCGGCTCGGCGAACGGGAAGTTCCCGTCGGTGTAGTACTCACAGCCCGCCGGCGCGGCCCCGGCGGGCGGGTCGGCCTGCCGGCGGGGCAGCCCGAGGCCGTCCCGCTCCTCGCCCAGCCGCAGCCGCTCGTAGCCGGACCGGTCGAGGACCGCGCCCGCCGTGGCGAGCGGGTAGTAGACCAGCGCGAGCACCAGGGCGAGGCCGGCCGGGGCGCCGAACGCCACCAGCAGGCTGCGCCGGG
>NZ_MUYZ01000145.1:0-15978 GCF_003013775.1 Micromonospora sp. MH33 | reverse complement strand
CGCCGGCGCGGTCTCCTCCGCGGCGGCGGCACGCGGGCCCTCCGACGCAGTGGGACGCGGGCCCTCCGGTGCGGCGGTGCGCCGGTCACCGCGCAGCGCCCAGCCGGCGAGCAGCACCGCGCCGGCCGCCCCCGCCAGCTGGATCACCCGGTGGTCGACCAGCTCCAGCAGGCCGGCGCCGGCCAGGACGGCGAGCGTGCCGGGGCCGTAGGTGAGCGTGTTCACGGTCGCGGACACCCGGCCCACCAGCGCGTTCGGTGTCTCCCGTTGCACCGCGGTCCAGACGGTGATCAGCACCAGTGGCGCCCCGACCCCGACCGCCAGCGTGCCGGCGGCCACCGGGACGAGGCCGGGCGCGGCCCGCAGCGCCAGGCCGGCGGCCAGAAGAGTGATCGCCACCGCGGTCACCCGCCGGTCGCCGAGCCGGCGCAGCAGGGCGCCCGCGGCCAGGCCACCGACCAGTGACCCGACGCCCTGCATGGTGCCGAGCACCCCGTTGAACTCCGGCGGCCGGTGCAGACCGTCGTCCACCACGGCGTACGCGAGGGCGCCGTTGATCCCGATCAGCAGCATGGCGGCCCCCGTGCAGACGACCAGGTGCCGCAGCGGGGCGTGCCGGCGCAGGTGCCCGAGTCCCTCGGCGAGCTGGCGGGTCCAGCGCTCGGGCGGGGGCGGGGGCGCCTCGCGGACCCGGATCTGGGTGAGCAGCAGCGCGGCGAGGGCGAAGGTGGCGGCGTCGAGAAGCACCACGGGGTGCCCGCCGTACGCGGCGAAGAGGCCGGCGCCGACCAGCGGGGCGACCAGCTTCATGCCCTCGTTGACCGTCGTCCGCAGCCCGTTGAAGTCGCCGAGCAGCTCGCCGGGGACCACGGCCGGCACCAGCGCCGCCTCGGCCGAGTCGATCAGCACGAAGCTGACCCCGTACGCGACCATCACCGCGAAGATCAGCCAGACCCGGGCGGCGGTGTCGACCAGCAGCAGCACCGGCAGCAGGGCGGCCATGGCCAGGTGCAGGCCGATCAGCAGCGGCCGGCGGCGGAACCGGTCGGCCAGCACCCCGATCAGCGGGGCGACCAGGGTGGGCCCCCAGGTGCCGAGGGTGACCAGGCCGGCCAGGCTGCTCGACCCGGTGAGGTCCTTCACCCAGATCCCGGCCACCAGAAGCATGGCCGCCGTGCCGAAGCCGGACACCAGCACCCCGGCCAGGTAGCGCCCGGCGTCGCGGTTGCCCAACACCCTGGTCGTACCCCAGCTCATGGCGCCTCCCCCGTGCGGTGCGATTCTGTCCACACCCGACCCCCAAGTCAATGCTTGGGGGTGGATGCGCCGGTTGGGTGCGGTTCAATGGCGGCCGTGAGCACCACCGACCCGCGCCTGCGCGCGCTGGCCCATCCGGTACGACTGCGCATGCTCTCGCTGCTGTGGAGCGCGCCCCTCTCCGCCGCCGCGCTCGCCCGGGAGCTGGCCATCTCCCACGCCCTCGCCAGCCAGCACCTGCGCCGGCTGGACGCCGCCGGCCTGGTCGAGCTGGCGGACGTGCGCGCCCGGCGCGGCGGCCGGGAACGCCGCTACCGGGCGGTACGCGGACCCTGGCTCACCGAGCAGCAGGAGGGGCAGCCGCTGCTCGCCGAGTCGCTCGCCCGCAACCTGCTCGACCGGGTGGCCCACCGCGCCCCGGGGACGGCCGGCGTCACCACCGACGCGGAGCTGTGGGTCTCCCCCGACGCCTGGGCGGCGGCGCGCCGGCGACTGCACGCGATCATGACCGAGCTGCACGACGCCGCCCAGCCGCCACACGCGCCCGGTACGGTCCGGGTGGGCGCCACCCTCATGGCCTTCGAGATGACCGACCCGCCGCCGGCCGCCGAGGACTGACCGACCGTCGTACACATGTTCTATCCACAGCCTGTGGACGCCGAGGGGATCGGATGAGTTACCAGCTCAGCGCGGTGGTCGCCGACGTCGAGCTGCTCCGCGAGCAGACCGCCGGCCTGGATCACGCGGTGCTCGCCGCGCTCCGCCAGGACTTCGCGCTGCTGCCGGTCACCCCGCAGCTCGTCGAGGAGCTGACCGGCCGGCTGCCGGACTTCGCCACCGGGGAGCCCTCGGCGGAGCAGCCGTTCCAGCTCGTCCTCTCGCCCGCCCTGACCGACGACGACTCCCAGCTGCAGTTGTCGGACCTGCTGGCCCGCTGGTCCCGGCGGGGGCCGGTGGCGTACCTGGAGGCGGAGTTCGCCGGCGGGCTGGGCCACCAGGCCGCGGCCGTCTGGCTGGGCGGCGAGCCGAGCTGGGGGCCCTGCTTCGACGACCGGCTGGACCGGCCGCGCGCCGAGTGGCCGATCAACGCGGCGCTCGTTCGGCTGGGCGCCGAGCCGGGGCCGTGGATCGACCCGTTCGCCGAACTGGGCCTGCACCTGGAGCGCGACACGGCCGGCTGGCTGGCGCACGGGCGGCGCGGACTCTCCGCCGACTACTGGGACGAGCTGGCCGAGGAGTGGGAGCTGCGGCAATCCGACCAGCACCAGCAACCTCATCGCCCCGGTCCCGTTGGGGACTGGGGGATTGCATGAGACTGCGACAATTCGGATTCATCGCCGTGCTGATGACGGCCGCCTCGATCGCCGGCAGCGGCGTCCGTCCACAGGGGCCGGACGTGCCGGCGCGGCCGGTCGGCGCCGCCGAGGTGGTCAGCCTCGACGGCCTGGGCAACGCCGAGTTCGGCGCCACCGAGGAGGACCTGACCCGGCGCGGCGTGCTGCGCACCGACGTGGACGCGTGCGGTCCCACGCTGGCCGGCCACGGCTCGGTCAGCCCGATCTTCGTCGACGACCGGCTCGTCCTGCTCTGGCTCGACGACCCGATGAGCACACCCGAGGGGATCACCGTGGGCACGCCGGTCGACGCGGTGCACGCCGCGTACCCGTCGGTGGTCGACCTCGACGCTCCACAGGAGATGCACCGGTTCGACGGCCTGCTCGCCCGCAATGGCGACCGCGCGTACCTCTTCCTGCACGACGGCAGCACGGTCCGGGAGATCATCGCCGGGTACGCGGACTGGGCCCGCCGCCTCTTCGATGAGGGCTACGGCCCCTGCTGACCGGACCGCGGGTTGTGCGTGCGCCCCTCGGGACGGTAGAGACGACGCATGCGTCGAGTGGGGACGGTCGGCCTGTCGGTGATCGTCGTGGCCCTGCTCGGCTTGGCCACGAACGTCGCCACCGGAGCGCTGCCCGGACGCTGATCCCCGTACCTCTGGCTGGCCTGGCCGTTGGTGCTGCTGCTGGTGGCGGTCCTGGTGGTCATCGAGGTGCAGCGCGGCCGGGGGCCGCAGGGGATCGGGACCGCTGGCGCCGCGCGGGCCCGGAAGGTGCTGCTGGAGCGGGTCCGCCGCTACTGGGTGACCAGCGTCCTGGACCGGTCCCTGTACCAGGAGGCGCGGATCGAGCTGGGCATCGCCGCGACCGCCGACGACCGCCGGCACCCGTGGAGCCTGCGGGCCAGCCACCGGGACGGCTTCACCGGCTCGCTGGACGACCGGGCCTCGATGTCGGCCCTGTTCGACCAGCTCGACCAGGCGGTGGTCATCGTCGGCGCCCCCGGCGCCGGCAAGACGACCACCCTGCTGGAACTCGCCCGGGACCTGCTCGATCGCGCCGACCACGACCCGGACGCCCCGATCCCGGCCGTGTTCAACCTCTCCTCCTGGGCCACCCTCCGCCGGCCCCTCGACCAGTGGCTCGTCGAGCAGCTCACCGAGCGGTACGGCATACCGGCCGAGCAGGCGGCCGGCTGGGTGGCCGTGGGAGAGATCCTGCCGCTGCTGGACGGCCTCGACGAGGTGGCCGAGCCACACCGCGACGCCTGTGCCGAGGCGATCGCCGCGTTCCACGGCCGGCAGCCGCTCACCCCGATCGCCGTCTGCTGCCGGCAGGCGGAGTACGCCCGGCTCCGGTCGGAACTGCCCCTCTACGGCACCGTCGCCATCCAGCCGCTGGACCGGTCGCAGATCGCGCGGTACCTCGACCGGCCGGGGCTGGGCGGGCTGCGGAACGCGCTCGACGCCGACCCCGAGCTGTGGCAACTCGCCGACTCGCCGCTGATGCTCAGCATCATGGCGCTGGCGTACGCCGACCCGGCCGACGCCGGACCCGGCCCGGCGTCGGCCGGCTCCGACCGCGAGCGCCTCTTCACCCGGTATGTCGACACCATGCTGCGCCGCCGGTCGCACCCCCGGTACCGGCCGGAGCGGACGGCCCGCCACCTCGCCACCCTCGCCCGGGTGCTGAGCCTGCGCCAGCAGACGGTCTTCGTGCTGGACATGATCGACGAATCCTGGTCGGCCCGGCACCCGGCCCCGCTGTGGGCCTCGACGGCGCTCACCCGGCTGCTCAGCTGCACCGCGCTCGCCGCGCTGCTCGGCTCGGCGGGCTGGGCGCTGGGCGCGGTGACCGGCCTGGTGGTCGCCGGTGGCCTGCTGGCTCTGGCCGTGCTCATGTACACGGCCAACTACGACGAGCTGTTCGACCTGACCTGGGCCATCCGCGACCGCGACGACCGGCGCCCGGAGAGCTGGGTGGTCGCCTGGACCACGGGACTCGCCGAGCTGGAACGGTTCATCCAGGTCTCGGCGCTCGTGGCCGGCGCGGCCGTCGGCGGGCTCACCGGCTGGCTCGCCCCCGGCGGGCCCAGCTGGACCGCCGGCCTCGGCTACGGCGCCGGAATCTTCCTCGCCACGGTGGTGGCCCTGGTCGGCCTCGACAGCGCCCAGGTGCTGCTCTACTTCCGGCCGCCGCCGCCCCGCACCGACCGCCGCGAGCTGCCGAGCCCTTTGCTGCGGCAGCGGCTGACCGACATTGCCGGCAACATCATCGCGCTGGGCGTGGGCGTCGCCGGGCTCGGCTTCGTACCGGTCGCACTGGCCCGGGGTGCGGCCGAGGCGCTCCGCTTCGCGGTGCTGCTCGGCGGCGGCACGAGCCTCCTGCTGTTCAGCGTGGTCGCGTTCTCCCCGATGGTCGAGCAGGTCCTGGTCCGGCGGCGGCTCGCCCGGGCGGACCTGGTGCCGTACCCGCTGCTGCCGTTCCTCGACCACGCGGTGCAGTGCCTCTTCCTGCGCCAGGTCGGCGACGGCTACATCTTCGTGCACCGGGAGCTGCTCGACCACTTCGCCGATCGGGCCGAGGCCGACATGCCGCTGCTGCGGTTCCGCGCCGCCGCGCGGGCCCGGCGGGAGGAGATGCGACAGGGCGCCCGGAGCGTCGGCGGTGGGGAGTGACACGGGTGGTCCGGATGCCAGAGGCGCCGGAACTACGATCCACCTATGCCTGAGTCTTCCGGATTGCCGGAACTTCCCGGTACGCCTGCGGCGACGGCGCTCTCCGTGGCCACCCGTTACTGCTCGCCTGCGCTGCTCAACCACTCCATCCGGTCATACGTGTGGGGGGTGACGTACGCCCGCGCACACGGAATCGCCTTCGACGACGAGCTGTACTACGTCTCGGCCCTCCTGCACGACGCCGGGCTCACCGAGCCGTTCGACAGTCACTCGCTTCCGTTCGAGGAGGCCGGCGGGAACCTCGCGTGGGTATTCGGAGTCGCCGCCGGCTGGCCCGAGGCCCGCGCGGCCCGCGTCGAACACATCATCGTCACCCACATGCGCGCCGACGTGTCCGCCGCCGAGGACGCCGAGTCCCACCTGCTGCAGGTCGCGACGGCCTGGGACGTGGCAGGACGACGTCCTGAGGAATTCTCCGAGGCGCTCCGGAAGAGCGTGCTCGATCGGTACCCCCGACTGGACTTCGCCACGGAGTTCCTGGCCTCGTTCGAGGATCAGGCGGAACGCAAGCCGTCCGGTGCGGCAGCACAGGCGATCGAATCCGGCGGACGCCTCCGGATCTCCGGGCATCCGCTCGACGCCTAGTCGTCCCGGCTCTCCATGACGTCAGGGCGCGTGAGCCGAGGCTGCGGCCGCCGAGGCACGCCAGAAAGCGGAACACCCGGCCGGATCCTCACGGATCGACCGGGCGTTCGCGCATCTCACGAGCGGTGGCGGCGGGATTTGAACCCGCGGAGGGCGTAAACCCTCACACGCTTTCGAGGCGTGCTCCTTAGGCCACTCGGACACGCCACCGCCGAGTAGGGTACAGGACCCCGGGTCTGGACGCCGAACCGGTATCCCCCGGCGCGGCCTGGCAGGATCTTTGCCATGAGTACGCACATCGGCGCTGAGCCGGGAGAGATCGCCGAGCGGGTCCTGATGCCGGGCGACCCGCTGCGGGCCAAGTGGATCGCGGAGACATACCTCGAGGACGCCCGCTGCTACACGACGGTTCGCGGCATGCTGGGCTTCACCGGCCGCTGGAACGGCGTCGAGGTCTCCGTCCAGGGCTCCGGCATGGGCATGCCGTCCGCCTCCATCTACGCCCATGAGCTGATCAACGAGTACGGCGTGAAGACGCTGATCCGGGTCGGTTCCTGCGGCGCCCTGACCGAGGACCTCCAGCTACGGGACGTGGTGGCGGCGATCGGCTCGTCCACCGACTCGAACATGAACCGGATGCGGTTCGACGGGCTGATCGACTACGCCCCGGTGGCCGACTTCGGGCTGCTGCGTACCGCGGTCGAGGTGGCCGAGCGGCGCGGCATCACCATGCGGGTCGGCCCGATCCTGGCCGCGGACGCCTTCTACACCGACCGGCCGGACCTCTACGACACCCTCGCCGACTACGGCGTGCTCGCGGTGGAGATGGAGTCGGCGGCGCTCTACACGATCGCCGCCCGCTTCAAGGCCCGCGCGCTGACCGTGCTGACCGTCAGCGACCACATCAAGACCGGCGAGAAGACCACGTCGCAGGAGCGCGAGCAGACCTTCGGCCAGATGGTCGAGATCGCCCTCGACACCGTCATCGCCTGACCCGACCGATCCCCGACCGCCCCGTCACCGCTGGTGGCGGGGCGGTCGCGTTACCGGGGTCACACAAATAAATACGACCGGTCGTGCTTTTTCTAGCTACGCTGCCCGCATGACCTCCGACGGCCGCGTCGCCCGCGGCGACCGCACCCGCACCGCGGTGCTGGACACCGCCGTGGCGCTGGCCACCGAGGTCGGCCTGGACGGGCTCTCCCTCGCCCAACTCGCCGACCGGCTCGGGGTCAGCAAGTCCGGCCTCTTCGCGCACTGGCGCTCCAAAGAGGCGCTGCAACTCGCCACCGTCGACCGGGCCGTGGCCCAGTGGGAGGAGCGGATCGCCGCCCCGGCCCTGCGCGCCCCCCGGGGCGTCCGCCGGCTGCGCGCGCTGCACGAGGCCCGGATCGAGTTCTACGCCGCCCGGGTGCTGCCCGGCGGTTGCTTCTTCGCCAACACCGAGTTCGAGTACAACGCCCGCCCCGGCCCGGTCCGGGACCGGCTCGCCGAGGCGTTCGGCCGGTGGACCGCGTTCCTCGAACGCCTCGTCCGGGAGGCCGTCGACCTCGGCGAACTCCCCGCCGACCTGGACGTGCCGCTGCTGGCGTACGAGATCGACGCGCTGGGCATCAGCGCGGCGATGCGGTCCCGGATGCTCGACCCGGACGCCACCTACCGGCACGCCCGCCAGGGCCTGCTGAACCGGCTGCGGGCGCTCTGCCCGGATCCGACCCTGCTACCGGAAGGCCAGTCATGAGCCACGCCACCGTCGACCGGCCGGTCGCCGAGTTCGGTCACGTCGAGCACGTCCCGGTGCACTTCGACGACCTCGACGCCATGGGCATCCTGCACAACGCCCGCTACGCGGTGCTGCTGGAGCGCGCCCTGACGCCCTACTGGGCCGAGCGCGGCGTCGCCTTCCGCGGCGACCTGAAGAGCGCCCCCGACGTGTTCCACGCGGTCCGCGAGTTCACCATCACCTACCGGGCCCCGGTCACCGGGGTCGGCACGGTGGCGGTGCACTTCTGGCTTGAGCACTTCGGCACCACCAGCGCCCGCTACGCCTTCGAGTTCCGCTCGGTGGACGGCAGCGTCCTGCACGCCGACGGCACCCGGTCGATCGTCCGGCTGGACCCGGCCACCCTGCGCCCCACCGCCTGGACCGAGGCCGGCCGCGCCGTCGCCGAGACCCTGCTGCGTCCCGCCCCGCAACCCGCCTGACCGGGTGGGCTAGCGGAAGAAGGCGCGCAGCAACGCGACGCTCTCCGCCTCCCGCACCCCGCCGTACACCTCGGGGCGGTGGGTGAGGCGGCGGTCGCGCAGCACGTCCCACAGCGAGCCGACGGCGCCGGTCTTCGGCTCCCACGCGCCGAAGACCACCGTCGAGATCCGGGCCAGCGCGATCGCCCCCGCGCACATGGTGCACGGCTCCAGGGTCACGACGAGGGTGCAGCCCTCCAGCCGCCAGCGGCCCAGCCGCTCGGCGGCCCGGCGCAGCGCCAGCACCTCGGCGTGCGCGGTCGGGTCGCCGGTCAGCTCCCGCTCGTTGCGGCCGATGGCCAGCTCGGCGCCGTCCGGGCCGTAGACGACCGCGCCGACCGGGACGTCCTCGATGGCGTCGGCGCCGTCGGCGGGCACGCTGTCCGGGCCGGTCACCGCGACCTCCAGGGCCCGGCGCACCCACAGCTCGTGCCGCTGCCGGCGGCCCACGCCGCCCAGGTCGGCCAGCCCCTCGTCCGCGCCCGGACCGACCCGGGCCGGCCGGCCCGGGGTGGGCTGCCCCGGGCGTACGGTCTCCAGGGCCGGATCGGTGGCGTCGGCGGGCTCCGCCCCGCCGGTCCACGCCGGCCCGGGCGGCTCAGACCTCACGCAGCTCCTCGACCTCGTCGGCGCAGCCGAGCACCTGGCAGATCTCGGCGGTGACGTCGGCCGGCATCATCCCCTCGGAGCCGCTGAGGGCGAGCAGCTTCGGCGCCGGGATGCCCAGGTCGGCGAGGATGTCGGCGTCGCCCACCGGGTCGGCCTCCGGGTCCACGGCCGGCTGCTCGGTCTCCTCGTCGCCACCGGCGGCCGGCCGCGGCTCGTCGGCGTCCTCCAGCCCGGTGACCGAGGTCTTCAGGTCCCCGACCAGCAGCGCGCCCAGCCGGGACTCCTCGGCGTACGCCGAGTCGGAGCCGAAGACCCGCAGGTCCTCCCCCTCGTCCAGGCGCAGGATCACCAGGTACGTGTCGTCGGCCTCGACGAAGAGCAGTGAGAGGTCGGCGTCCGGCTCGACGTCGCGCAGCCGGTCGGCCACCTCCTCGATGTCGGTGACGCCGCGCAGGTTCACCTCGGCGGCGGTCCAGGCGCCCTCGACGCGCGCCGCGGCAGCAGCGAAGTACGACACGGTCCCCCCAAATTGGCCTCGGCAGCACGCCGACTCGTCACGCGATGCACGTTAACCGGTCGGGTCGGCAGCCGACCGGTCAACGCCCCGAAGGGCCGGCCGTTCCCCGGAGAAAGTCGGTCAGCCGGCGATGCGCCGGCGGGTGGCGATCAGCTCGCGCAGGCGCTCGCTGCGGGCCCGCTGCGGCCGTTCGCGCTGCCGCACCGTGCGGGCACCGGCCAACTCGGCGAGGAGTTGCAGGCGGCGTCGGCTCCGCTCGGGGTCGAGCCGGGGCGGGGTGGTCCAGGCCATACCGCGAGCGTGGACCGTCACCGCGCGTACGTCAAGACGGTCTTCACTACGCAGCGAAACCGGCACGCAGGGTCACCAGAGCGGCCAGTTACCGCTCTGCGCCCAGCGCACCGCGACGATCGCCGCAGCGATGCTCCAGCCACCCGCCGTGACGATCGCGGCCCCGGTGGCCACCCCCCGGTCACCGTGCCGGACCAGCACCGCGGCGGCCAGCCAGGCCAGCCCACCGGCGAAGAGCGTCCACCACGCGTAGCCGGCGACGTCCCGGCCGAGCAGGCCGAACAGCAGCAGCCAGGCGAAGGCGGTCACCGCGCCGACCGCGACGCCCGCGCCGGTGACCGGGTACGGCTCGCGGTAGCTCGGCCGCATCGGCGCCCCGGACGGGAAGAGCCCCGACGGGGTACGCGGCAGCGGCCGCACGGGCCCCGCACCGGGCTCACCGGGTACGCCCTGCCAGCCGTTCGTCACCCCTGCCCCCTTCACGGAACGTAGATGTACCGAGGTCACGCAGAGCGACCGTGCGGAACGGACTGGTCTCGGCGTTCGTCCCCACGGTAGTGGTCTGTCAGGATGACCGGATGCGCTCGCCATCGATCGGACGCCGCCCGCGTCCGGCGTACCCGGTCCTGCTGCTCGTGGCGGCGCTGGCCGCCGGGTGCGCCCCGGGCGACCGCCCCGCCTCGGCACCGGGCAACTCGTGGCAGGGTCCGAGCGGGCTGGCCACCGGGGCACAGCCCACCGGGTCGGCCGGCCCCACGGCGTCGGCCGCCCCGCCCACGCCGTCCCCGTCGCCGACCCGCACCGACCTGCTTCACGTCTTCCCGGTCCGCGCCGGCAACGTCGACTACCACCCGACCCACTCCGCGTACCCGGGGACGGACATCTTCGCCGACTGCGGCGAGCCGGTGGTGGCGGTCACCGACGGGGTGATCCTCGAGGTGAGCCGGGTGGACCGGTTCAGCCGGCGGGGGCCGCTCGGCCCGTACAACGGCGGGCTGGCGGTCTCGCTGCTCGGCGACGACGGGGTCCGCTACTACGGGTCGCACCTGAGCGAGATCGCCGCCGGCGTCGACGCCGGGGTCCGGGTGCGGGCCGGGCAGCAGCTCGGCAAGGTGGGCCGCACCGGCAACGCCAACAACGTCTGCCACCTGCACTTCGGGCTCTCCCCGAAGTGCACCGGCCACGACGACTGGTGGATCCGGCGAGGCGTGGTCTGGCCGGCGAAGTACCTCGACTCGTGGCGCAAGCGGGGCAACCGTGCGCCGGCCGCCGAGGTGACTGCCTGGCAGCGCCGGCACGGCTGCCCGAAGGCGCCGAGCGGCTCCGCCGCGGCCGGCTGACCGCCGTCCACTCGCGACACCCCGGACGACACCGCGCGGCGGGCCGCGCGGGCGCGTAGGTTGCAGGGCATGACTGCCCGGGACCCCATCGCCGACCTGCGGCGGATCGCGTTCCTGCTGGAGCGGGCGAACGAGGCCACCTACCGGGTCCGGGCGTTCCGGTCGGCGGCCAAGGCGCTCGGCGCCCTGCCGCCCGGCGAGGTGGCCGAGCGGGCCCGCACCGGCAAGCTCACCGAGCTGTCCGGGGTCGGCGACGTCACGGCCCGCTGCGTGGCCGAGTCGCTGGCCGGCGAGGAACCGGTCTACCTGCGCCGGCTGGTCGCCACCGAGGGCACCGACCTCGACGAGGCCGCGGCGAAGCTGCGGGACGCGCTGCGCGGCGACTGCCACACCCACTCGGACTGGTCCGACGGCGGCTCACCGATCGAGGAGATGGCCCTGGCGGCGGTCGAGCTGGGGCACGAGTACGTGGTGCTCACCGACCATTCGCCCCGGCTCACGGTGGCCCGGGGGCTCACCGCGGACCGGCTGCGCAAGCAGCTCGACCACGTGGCCGCGGTGAACGAGGCGCTGCCGAAGGGCTTCCGCATCCTCACCGGCATCGAGGTGGACATCCTCGCCGACGGGTCGCTGGACCAGGACGAGGAGCTGCTGGCCCGGCTCGACGTGGTGGTCGGCTCGGTGCACAGCGGCCTCAACGACGACCGGGCGAAGATGACCCGCCGGATGCTGGCCGCGATCGCCAACCCGCACCTGGACATCCTCGGGCACTGCACCGGGCGGATGGTCTCCTCCCGGCCCGCCGGGGTGACCGGCCCGGGTGACCGGGGGCACCGGGCGCGCACCCGCAAGGAGAGCGACTTCGACGCGGACGCGGTCTTCGCGGCCTGCGCGGAGCACGACGTGGCCGTCGAGATCAACTCCCGGCCGGAGCGGCAGGACCCCCCGAAGCGGCTGATCCGCCGCGCCCTGGAGGCCGGCTGCAAGTTCGCCGTCAACACCGACGCGCACGCCCCCGGCCAGCTCGACTGGCAGCGTTTCGGCTGCGAGCGGGCCGCGCTCTGCGGCGTACCGGCGAACCGGGTGGTCAACACCTGGAAGGCCGACCGCCTGGTGAAGTGGACGGCCGGCCGCGGCTGAGCGCGTTGCCACCGCGCCGTGGTGGCGGCATCCGGAGGCCCCGGACCCCGCCACCTCGCCGGCGCGGCGATCAGCGGCCGGCCGGCACCGCCGGACGGGTGGCGGCGGCAGGGACGGACGCCGCCCGGCGCCGGCCGAGCATCCCCTGTGCGACGGCCACGCCGAGCAGCACGACCAGGGCGCCCACCGGCTGGTGCCAGTTCATCCGCTCGCCGAGCACCACCGCGCCGACCAGCACCGCGAACACCGGGATCAGGTAGGTGACCGTGGAGGCGGTGCTGGCCCCGGCCACCCGGATGTTGCGTAGGTTGATCACGAAGGCCAGCCCGGTGCCGAGCGCGCCGAGCGCCAGCACGGAGGCCACCACCTTCGCGGAGAGCCCGGTGGGCACCGGCGGCGCGCCCGCCACCAGCGGCGCGACCAGCGCGAGCTGCGCGGTCGCCACCAGCAGCTGGGCCGCCGACAGCGACAGGCCGGAGTACGAACTGCCCGCGATGAACTTCTTCTGGTAGGGGATGGCCACCCCGTAGCAGGCCGCCGCTCCGAGGCACATGAGCTGGCCGGTGAAGTGCGACCCGCCGACGCCCTCCCAGACACCGAGCACCACCAGCACGCCGGCGAAACCCAGCCCCAGCCCGATCGCGCGCCGCACGGTCAGCCGCTCGGTGCGGAACACCAGCACCGCCAGCGGCAGCACGATCAGCGGCGTGGTGGCGTTCCAGATGCCGGCGAGCATCGACTCCACCCGCTGCTCGCCGAAGCCGAACAGGGTGAACGGCAGCGCCACGCCGAAGGCGGCCACCACCACGAGGTGCGCCCAGACCCGGGGCTCGCGGGGCAGCCGGTCGCGCAGCACGGCCAGCACCACCAGCAGCGTCACCGCGCCGGTGGCCACCCGGTAGAGGGTGAGGTGCAGCGGGTGCAGCTCGGCCACCCCCACCTTGATGAAGAGGAAGCTGGAACCCCAGATCACGCCGAGCGCGAGGAATCCGGGCAGCCAGCTCCGCAACGGGGCCCGGTCAGGAGTGGTATCCGCTGTCACCCCTGACACTCTGCCGCAGGGGTACGACGAAGTCCCGCGAAATTCGGACGCCGTGTCGACCGCCACAGCCGCTCGACCACACCGGTGCCCGCTCCTCCGAACACGGCGAACACGCTCGACATCGGGGTGGCACGGTCACGTAGGGTCGCCTGGTGGGACGAATCGATGACCTCGCCAACCGCTACGTGGCCGACTGGGCTCCGCTGAGCCCGACCGGCGCCACCTACGTCGGCATCGCCGGCTACGACGACCAGCTCGACGACCTCACCCCCGAGGGGTACGCGGCCCGCGCCGACCTGACCCGGCGCACCCTGGCCGACCTCGACGTGACCGAGCCGGACACGGAGTCGGAGCGGACCGCCAAGGAGGCGATGCAGGAGCGTCTCGGGCTGGAGCTCGCCCGCTACGAGGCCGGCGAGGCCAGCAGCGAGGTCAACGTGATCGCCAGCGGGCTGCACGACCTGCGGATGGTCTTCGACCTCATGCCGACCGAGGGCGACGACGCCAAGGCGAACGTGGCCGCCCGGCTCAACCGCTTCGCGGGCGCGCTGGAGGGCTACAAGCGCACGCTGCGCGAGGCGGCGGCGGCCGGCCAGGTCAGCTCGCAGGTGCAGCTCGTCGAGGTCGCCAAGCAGTGCGACATCTGGGTCGACCCGAACGGCGACAACTTCTTCCACGGCCTGGCCGAGCGGCTCGGCGCCGAGGGCGCGCTCGGGGCGGAGCTGCGCAAGGGCGCGGCCGCCGCGACGGCCGCCACCGCCGAGTTCGGGCAGTTCCTCCGCACCGAACTGGCCCCGCAGGGCCGGCTCAAGCAGGCCGCCGGCCGGGAGCGTTACGAGCTGGCCTCGCAGTACTTCCTCGGCGCCCGGGTCGACCTCGACGAGACGTACGCCTGGGGTTTCGCGGAGCTGGCCCGGCTGGAGGGCGAGATGCGAACCCTTGCTGGGCGCATCGCGGGTCCGGGTGCCAGTGTCGATGATGCCGTGCGTGCCCTGGACGCGGACCCGGCCCGGACCATCCAGGGCAAGGAGGCGTTCCGGGACTGGATGCAGGCGCTCGCCGACAAGGCGATCAGCGAACTGCACGGCACCCACTTCGACATCCCGGAGCAGGTCCGCCGGATCGAGTGCTGCCTCGCCCCCACCAGCGACGGCGCCATCTACTACACCGGCCCGAGCGAGGACTTCTCCCGGCCGGGCCGGATGTGGTGGGCCGTGCCGCAGGGCATCAGCGACTTCTCCACCTGGCGCGAGGTGACCACGGTCTACCACGAGGGCGTGCCGGGTCACCACCTCCAGGTCGCCCAGACCGCCGTCCGGGCCGACCTGCTCAACCGCTGGCAGCGGCTGCTCTGCTGGGTCTCCGGGCACGGTGAGGGCTGGGCGCTCTACTCCGAGCGGCTGATGGACGAGCTGGGCTACCTGGAGGACCCGGGCGACAAGCTCGGCATGCTCGACGGGCAGGCGTTCCGGGCCGCCCGGGTGATCGTCGACATCGGCATGCACCTGGAGCTGGAGATCCCGGCCGACAACCCGTTCGGCTTCCACCCCGGCGAGCGCTGGACGCCGGAACTGGGCTGGGAGTTCATGCGGGCGCACTGCCGGGTGCCGGACGAGAACCTGCGCTTCGAGCTGAACCGCTACCTGGGCTGGCCGGGGCAGGCGCCCTCGTACAAGGTGGGCGAGCGGATCTGGCTCCAGGCCCGGGAGGAGGCGAAGGCCCGCAAGGGCGCCGAGTTCGACCTCAAGGAGTTCCACCGGCAGGCCCTCGACCTGGGCTCGCTGGGGCTCGACCCGCTGCGCAAGGCGCTGGCCCGGCTCTGAGCGACGACGACGGCCGCGAGTCGGAGGGAATCCTCCGGCTCCCGGCCGTTCCGCTTACCGTCGCGGGTCAGGCGAGGTCGAGCTTGAGCACCGGCCGGGCGGTGAGCGAACGGGAGTTCTCGTAGGCCAGGTCGATCACCGGGTCGGTGAAGCTGATCGGGATCGGCGAGGTGACCGGGAGGCCGTCGGGGAACGGCAGGTCCGGGGTGAGCGTGATCTTGATGCCGAGCAGGTGCCCGACGAAGCGGGTGGCGTAGAAGGCGACGTCGCCCTCGACGGTGAGCCGGTCGGTGACGTACCGCTGGGCCTTGCCCTCCGGGCCCGTGGCCCGGAGCGTGAAGTCCTCGGTGACCGCCTTGTCCATGGTGAACTTCAGGCACTTGAGGGTGCCCTCCTGGGTGGGCAGCTCGACGATCCCCTCGAACCGCAGCCCGGTCATGGTGACCTTCGAGCCGGTCAGCTTGGACGGCTGCTGGGCCACCTTCGGCTGCCCCGGCTCAGGGGCGATCTTCGGCATGAGCCCGCCCGCCTCCACCTTGCGCGGCGGGCTCGGCTTCGCCGGGGGGCAGGTGGGAGTGGCGCCGCCCGACCGGGCCGGGGTCGGGGTCGCCGCGGCCGGGGTGCCGGGCGTCCCGACCGCGTCGGCGCCCGGGCTGGGACTCGCCGACGGCGCGGCCGACGCGGCCCGCTTACCGCCGGTGAAGAGGTCTCCGATGCCGCCCAGGATGTCCGTGAGGATGTTGCCGTCCGAGCTGGGCTCCGCCGACGGACTCGGGCTGGCCGTCGGAGTCGGGGTGACGCGGCCCGTACCGGCTGGGGGTGGGTGGCCACCAGCGCCGTGGCGGAGAGGCCGAGCACCACCAGCGCCGCCGCGAAGTACCGGGAATCGTGGGAGGCGCCGGGGGATCCCGCCGGCGACGCCTCGTCACGCTGCCGTGGCACGCCCCCGTCGGCCGGCGCCGGCTCGGCCGCCGGCGGCTGGTCGTCGGAACCGACGGCGCTCCCGCCGGCCGGCGGCACCTCGGCGGCCGGCTCGCCGTCGGCGGGACCGGCGG